>NZ_JBHXME010000199.1:0-7794 GCF_042721125.1 Streptomyces sp. NPDC058469 | reverse complement strand
TTTATCTTTTATTTCTTTTTTTGTTGTTTTTTGTTTGTTTGTTTTTTTTTTTTTATCTCTTGTCGGGTGTCCGTTGTTGTCCCCTCGGTGTGGGGGGGGGTGCGTCCCCGCGCCCCCCCCCACTACTGCGCCTGTGCGCTACGACCACCCATCCCGATCGTCGACAGCTCCTCCATGCGCTCCGGCGAAAACGACGCCGCGCGGGAGCGCTGGTTGCCGAACAAGATCGACGCGCGTGTCCCAGGAAGCGGCTCGGCGTTAGTGATGCGACGTCACGTACAGCCCTGCATCGGTCCCTGCGCGGGCCGGGGCCGGGCGGGACAGGTGGCAGCCATGAGGCTGCGCCAGATGAAGGAGAACGCATGGAGCGTACGAAGGGGATGCGGGCCAAGCTGGCCGCACAGATGGCGCTGCCTGTGGTGGGGGCCATTGGCCTGGCGGTCACCCAGGCCCCTGCCGCCGCCGCTGCACCGGTGGCCGCTCCGCGCGCTGCGATCTGCCAGACCGTGGGGGCGGGCAGCCTGGTCACCGGGGTGACGCACGCTGCAAGTGGCTTGATCCGGGGGGTCCTTGGCGACTACAGGAGGCCTGAGGCCGCTAACACCCACCTGGGCGGCGGAACCCTCACGGGCGTCACGAAACTCACCGACAGCATCCTGGGCCGTCCCGAGACGTTCTGTGCCCCTCTCGCCCAAGTTGGTCCTCCGCCTCTTCCGCCGCCGCCTCCCCCCTACGCGGTCTCGGGTGTCGGGGAGGGAAGCGCGAGCTGATGTCCACGTTGGGAGGGGCGCCGCTGGTTCGCCCGTTCATCGCACGGACGGACCACGAGCCTCTCCCGAGCATGGAGGAAGTGATCGCTCGGGCCGGCCGCGTCGCCTACGCGGATGAAACACCGGCCGACCGTGACGCGTACGGCGTGCTGTGGATGCGTCAGGTACACGCGCCCGAGCAGGGCGTGCCCCTGTACGGGAAGATCCACTCAGCACGCCAGCGTCATGCCGTACTGAACCTGCTGTGCCAGATCTGCGGCCAGGAACCCGACGAGAACCACGACGGTGTCCTGTGGCTCCTCCCGACCCTGCCCGGCCAGCCTGCCGAAGACGACGGCAACGGGATCATCACCACGTACCCGCCCGTCTGCCGGCCCTGCGCCCGCCTGTCTCTCCGGCAATGTCCGCCCATGCGCCGGGGACATGCCTTGCTCCGTGTCCGCGACGTCCAGGTCCACGGCGTCACCGGAGCCGCGTTCACCCCGACCGCTTCCCGCGCCGTCTTCCACGAAGCTGTCGAGCACGCCTATGGCGACCCCGCCCTTGCCAACGTCGTCGCCATCCAGCTGCTGCTGCGACTGACCGACTACCAGGCCGCCGACGATACTGAACCGTGCTGAACTGCGGTCGAGAGCCGGTCATAACCGAGCCGGATGGTGGCCTCACAGCGGTTAGACCCTGAGCCCAATGCACAGCGCCGCCTAAAGCGCCCTTGCCGGCTCGGCACGGTCCGCAGGTTCGACGAGTGGACGGCTGCGCCCCGGGGCTGATTCAAAGTCCTGGTGATCGCGCTGCGCTGCTGGTCAGAGGATCTGCAGGAGGTCCAGGGGCGGGTGAAGGGCTTGTAGGGGACGTGGCGGAGTCCGGCGGCGATGCTGCAGTGGCTGTGGTCCGCGGGGGGTGTTGATCGCCAGGTTGTGCAGGGCGGCCGTGTTCTGGTGCGCGCGTCCGGTGGCGGACCTTGGAGGCATCCTCACGGTAGGCGGTGTCACGGCTGCCGCAGCCGCCCGATCGCGGTGCCGAGGTCGGTCTCGATGCCGTCGGGCTCCTGCAGGCCGTTCTCCAGCAGGCGTTGGACGAACGGCCGGTGTTCCGGGCGGCCGGCTGTGGAGAAGTACGCCTGGAGGCCGGGCGCGAATTCGCTGTCCTCGGGCAGGGTGGCCACGTCGACCAGCTTCTTGATTCCGGTGATGGCCACCTTGTCGAAGGCTGCGATGCGGCGCGCGAACGCGTCCGTGAAGTCCTCGATCTCGGCATCCGGGATGAGGCGGTTGACGTAGCCGTACTGGGCGGCGAGGTCGGCGGGAATGTCGTCGCCGCCCAGCAGGATCTCCAGGGCGCGGCCCCGGCCGACCAGCCGTCCGAGTCGGGCCATGGGTCCGCCGCCGGGGACGGTACCGACACCGACCTCGAACTGGCCGAGGACCGCCTTCTCGGAAGCGAAGCGGATGTCGGTGGCGAGCACGAACTCGCTGCCCGCGCCGCGGGTACGGCCGCGGATCTCGGAGATCGTCGCCGCCGGCAGCTTGCTGAGCCGTACGAAGTTGTCCAGATACGGGTGCAGGCCGGTCGGTCCGGGATGCATCCCCGCCACCCGGGCGTTGTCGGCCTTGAAGTCCCAGTGGGCCATGAAGTAGCCGGGGGTGTCGCTGCGGAAGACGACCACGGTGAGGTGCGGGTTGGTCTCGATGCGTTCGACGAGCGCGCCGAGCTGGTCGAGTGTGTCCGGGTCCAGCAGGTTGACCGGGCCGTTGTCGAACGTCACGCGCCAATAGGAGGGGGAGACTTCGACGACGTGAAACTGCTCTGCGGTCATGTCGACTCCGTTGGTCTTGGTGTGTTCGTCATGAGACGAACTGTTGCCCGCCGTCGATGTCGTATGTCGCACCGGTCAACGCCGTGTTGACCATGAGGTGGACGGCCAGCGCCGCAACGTCCGCGGGTCCCGCGACGCGGCCGATCGGCAGCGTCGCGCGCAGTTCGGCGCGGCGTTCCTCGATCCGGTCGCCCAGCAGCGAGGCGGAGAGCGGAGTGTCGACGAAGCCGGCCGCGATGAGGTTGACGCGTACCGGTGCGAGTTCGAGGGCGAGGGCTGCGGTGAACGGAGGCAGCGCGTTGGTGGCGGCGGAGGCAGCCCCGAGACCTCGGCCGACGCGCCGTGCTCCGGTGCCGCCCATGAACACCAAGCTGCCTCCGGGCCTTACCCGCCCGACGGCATTGCGCGCGACTTCGAGCTCCAGTACTGCGTGACCACTGATCGCGTCCCGTACCTGTGCGGCGCTCATGTCGAGCAGTGGCCCATAACTTGGAGCGCCGGCCGTCACCATCACGTGGTCGATCGGGGCCGGCAGGTCCTGGAAGAACCTCGCCAAGGCCGCGGGATCGGTTGCGTCGAACGCCGCGGTGCGCTGCGTGCCGAGCTCTGTGGCCGCGCGCTTCAGCCGGCCGGGATCGCGGCCGACAAGGACGAGCTCGGCACCCTCGGTCCGGGCACGCCTGGCGGTCTCCAGCCCGATGCCGGCGCTACCGCCGATGACAACGACGGTCTGGCCGAGCAGTTCGGGCTTGCGCGCTGGGATTGTCACTGCCGAACTCCTCCTGTATATCCCGGTGTCGGGTGGCCGCTCGTGTCGGCAGCCTTTCGACGCCTCCCGCACCGCGCGGAGAGCGCGCCACGCGGGCCGCTCCAGGACCTGCGCTGTGCCTTCGCCATGGTCCCGCGGGCTTCGGCCGCCTGGCGCAGGGCCGCCACGCGATCGTCCATGCAGTCGTATGTCGTGGGCATTGGCCTGTCCTTGTCAGCGGCCGGGCAGGCGCGTCTTGATCTCCTGGAGCAACCAGCCGTTGCCGTCGGGGTCACTGAACGACACGAAGGAACCGTAGTCCGCGTGCTCGGGAGCCGGTCCCTCCACGCGTCCCCGGGTCCCGGCGTGGTGGAAGACGCCCGTGATGTCGTGGAACACCTCGCTCACGTCCACTCCGCGTTCGACGAGAGCCGCCCGGGCCGCGTCGATGTCGTACACGGAGAGCTGCAGTCCCTGTGCCGAGCCGGACGGGGCCGAGGTCACGCCCTCGCCGAAGATGATCGAGCACAGGGAACCCGGCGGGGTGAACTGCACCACCCGGTAGCCCTCTTCGACGGCCAGGTCGGCATCCAGGCGCCAGCCAAGCGATCCGTAGAACCGCGTGGCCCGGTCAACATCGGAGACCGGCAATATCACGACTTCGAGTCGCATCTCACCGGCTTGCACCGGAGGCGTTCCGGTGCTCCCGGCGGGTCCCGCTTCCACGCTGCCCATCTCTACCTCCAGCGGTCGGTGGCACGGTCGATGGCCACCCAGACCTCACGCTTCCCAGGTTCTGCAGGAGGCACTCCGTAGCCGCCGACACGCCTCCCCGGCACTGAGAACGCGTCCCACACCATGAGAGCCGTCCCCACCGGTGCCCGCAAGTGGGGGTCTGGATCGCCCCTGGGGCGGTGGTGGCGGCATGGGGTCTGCCGCGGTCCAGGGCCGGGAATGCGAGAAGTCCGAGACTGTGGGCGGCGTCTCCGGCCAACGGCCGCATCTGGTGCGGGCCGGCAGGACCGAGCGGCCCCGGGGGTGGCGGCCATGACGAGCCCCTGCCGGAGGGGAGCCGACAGGTTGTGGCCGGACCAGCGACGCTCACAAGATCAAGAGGCTTTGTAACGCCCTGCACATCACCGACGCCCGACCTCGGGCGGCCTGACCTTCAGGCGCGTAGGCTGATTCGGTGATCGTGAAGGAATCGTTCAACTTCCGTCGGACCGTGCCGTATGTTCGATTCGATTTGCTGCTTGCCGCGATCAGCGCCACTGCGGTGTACCTGCTGGTCGACGTCGCGGAAATCTCCTGGCTCGCGCTGCCGTCTTTGGTCGCCACTGTCCTTGGTACCGCTCTGGCCATCCTGCTCGCGTTCCGCGCCAATACCGCCTACCAGCGCTGGTGGGAAGCAAGCACCATCTGGGCCCAGATCACGGGTCTGTCGCGCACCCTGATCCGGGTCGCCCGGTCCCTCACCGATGCCAAGGTCGCCCAGGGCTCCGTCGCATCCGACGCCGTCCACGCCTGGCAACGTGACCTGGCCGTCCGCCAGGCAGCCTGGGCTCACAGCCTGGCCCGACAGCTACGCCAACAGGACGCCACAGCCGAGCTCACCCGCCTCCTGCCGGCCGACGAGGCGGCCCTTGTCCTCGCCGCCGACAATGGGCCCGCCGTCCTGGCCCGGCTGCAGAGCCAGGCCATCTTCCGAGGCTATGCCGCCGGAATCCTCGCCGGTCTGGACAACTTCCAGCTGGAGACTGCCTTGGCCGGACTGTCCGTCCAGCAGGCACTCGCGGAACGCATGAGCGCAACCCCGATCCCCCGGCCGCACGACTACCTCAGTCGTATGTTCGTCCACTGCTATGTCGTGGTCTTCCCGTTCGCGACCATCAGCGTCGTACCCGCCCACCAGTGGCTGGTGATTCCCACCACGCTCCTGATCGCCTTGTACTTCCGGCTGATCGAACGGGTTGGCGCCGCCAACGAGGAACCGTTCGCCAACCGCGTCCAGGATGTTCCCATCACCGCCCTGGCCATCAACCTCGAACGTGATCTGCTTGAACTCATCGACGTCCCGGACCGCCCGGCCAAAGCCGTGCCCGTCGACGGATACCTCTGGTGACGGTGAACCACCGCTTGCGCCGCGCTCGCCCGTAGACGAGAACACGGCCATGCCCAGGAGGTCGAGCGGGCGGGTGATGGGTCCGTAGGAGGTGTGCGGGGCTGTTTCAAAGTCCGGTTGTCCGGTTGGTGAGGTGAAGTTGCTGGTCACGGCGCGGTGACGATGTTCACGGAGGCCGCTACGAGCGGATCGAGGCTCCCGTTGTGGACGGATGACCTTGCCAGTCACCGTTCAGAACCGGAGTCTCGATGTGCCGTCAGTCTGCCACCGTCTGCCTCGTCAAGTCGCCTGTGCTGGCCGGGTGTTCGGGGTTGTCGCTGGCGGAGCGGCTGGTCAGGCTGCCGGACCCTCGCCATCGCCGGGGCGTACGTCACCCATTCGTGGCGGTGCTGTTGATCGCAGCCTCGGCCGTGGTGGGGGAGCGCGTTCGTATGCGGCGATCGGGCAGTGGGCCCGCAATGCTCCGCAACCGACTCTGGCACGGCTCGGTGCACGCCTGCTGACCGCGCTGAACCTGTACGTCGCACCCTCTGCGGCGACGATCCGCCGGATCATCGTCTCCGTCTGTCCGGGCGGGCTGGCCGATCTGACGGGCGAGAGCACGCAGGGGGCGGAGTCGGTGGCTGCGGACGGCAAGAGCGCCCGCGGTTCACGTCACGACGATGTGCCGGCCGCGCACCTGCTCGCCGCGATGACCGGCGACGGCCGCACCCTCACCCGGCTGCGGGTCCCGGACAAGACGAATGAAATCACCTGCTTCGCCGCGCTGTTGGAACCGTTCGACCTGACCGGGATCGTGGTCACGGCCGATGCCCTGCACACTCAGCGCGGCCACGCAGTCTTCCTCGCCAGGACGAAGGGGGCGCGCTACGCGTTCACCGTGAAGAAGAACCGGCCCGCGTTGCACGAGCGCCTGCGCACACTGCCCTGGGAGCGGGCTACGGCGAAGTTCTACGACCGCAGCGAGGGCCACGGCCGCAAGGAGACACGGGTGGTTCAGGTGCTGACCGTCGAGGACCTGGACTTCCCGCATGCGGCGCAGGTCGCGAAGATCACCCGGCACCGCACCAGCCTGAAGACCGGGAAGCGAACCCGCGAGACGGTTTACGTGATCACTGATCTGCCCAGCCGGGACGCGTCACCGGAAAGGATCGCGCGGCTCCTCAGGGCGCAGTGGGTGATCGAGAACGGGCTGCAGTTCGTCCGTGATGTCACCTTCGACGAGGACCGGTCCCAAGTCCGTACCGGCCACGGCCCGGAGAACATGGCCCCCGTGCGCAATCTCGCGATCAACAGGCTCCGCGAGCACGGCCACACCAACATCGCTGCCGGCCTCAGGGAGATGTCCTACCAGCCCTTCACCCGACCACTCGACCTCCTGGGCGTGACCCCCTGACCAGCAACTACGCCACGCTCAAAGGGCTTTGAAACAACCCTGCCCTGGAAGGCCCGTCCAGTCATGCGCGTATTCATCCCGAAGGCCAACGGAAAGCAGCGGCCTCTCGGAATTCCCGTGATCATCGATCGTGTGCTTCAAAACCGGGTGAAGAACGATCTGGAACCCGAGTGGGAAGCAGAGTTCGAGCCGAGGTCATACGGATTCCGCCCCGGCCGGGGCTGCCACGATGCGATCGAGGCCATCTACAACACGATGGGGCGCAAGGGTGCCACCCGACTGTGGGTGCTCGACGCTGATCTCGCGGCGGCATTCGACCGGATCAACCCCGCCAAGCTCTTGGACGCCCTGGGCATGTTCCCTGGTCAGAGCATGATCCGAGGGTGGCTGCGGGCCGCAGTGGTTGAAGAGGGTCGCCTCAGGCGGACGGACGAGGGAACTCCCCAAGGCGGAGTGCTCAGTCCGTTGCTGTTGAACGTTGCTCTGCATGGGATGGAGACAGCGGCAGGGAGTCGATACCGGGATGCCGGTGCGGGTAACCGTGGCACGTTCACGGCCCGGGGCGCCCCTGTGCTGGTGCGGACGTCTCCGGCGCCTCCACCGCTGACGGCGCCGCCGTCATCCGGTACACCTGCAACGGCGCCACCTACCAGCAGTTCACCCTCAACCCCGTCACCGCACTCGGCAACAGCCACGACTACCAACTCGTCGCCGTCCACAGCGGCAAGTGCGTCGGTGTCAGCAACGTTTCGACCACCGCCGGCGCCCAGATCCACCAGTGGACCTGCGATGCCGCGAGCGCACTGAGCACAAAGAAGAACCAGATCTGGAGCCTGGCCGGCAAGAACTGACGCTCCGTTCACCTGTGTGCTGTCTGCGGAGTTGCCTGCGCTCAGCGGTCCGTGGGAGTTCGCCGTTGCACGGACGTCCGTCGGCCGGGCC
>NZ_JBHXME010000198.1:16329-18151 GCF_042721125.1 Streptomyces sp. NPDC058469 | reverse complement strand
GCGCCGAAGTGTCACACTTCCGCGCGGAGGGTCCCCTCTGGCGGGCACGGGCAAGGACCGCACCGCTCAAGTTCGAAAACCCGGTTTGGGGGGTGGGCAGGGCGACTTCGACGCAGTTGCCGCCCTCGTCGTCGCTGTAGCTCGACTTGAACCACTTCAGCTGGTCACTCATGGCTGATCCACCATCCGTTCGGCGAAACGGGCCGACTCAGCGGGGCTGAGAGCCTGCGCGCGGATCATGCTAAGCCGCTCGGTCACCCGGCTGACAACCTCCGGATCGGCCGACAGCTCGCTGGCGAACGGGCCCTCCGCATAGGCGAACCGCTCATGGTCGCGGGTCTCCAGCAGCACCATGGACCCCATGAGGGCCGAGGGGATGGCCCGTTCGAAGGGGAGCACCTGCACGGTGACGTTCCGCAGACGGGACACCTCCAGCAGACGGCGCAGCTGTTCGGTGTCCACCAGGGGACTGCGCAGCACCGCCTCGTAGAGGACGAAACTCAGGGCCACCGGCGGCTTCCGCTCGGTGAGGATGGCCTGCCGCTCCATGCGTCCCTCGATCCGCTCCTCCACCGTCTCCTCGTCCAGGGGCGGGCAGCGGTTCTCGATCAGCGTGCGCGCGTACCCCGGCGTCTGCAACAGCCCCGGGACGACCGTGGTCTCGTACGACCAGTGGCTGATCGCCTCCTTCTCCCGCTCCATGAAGTCCTGTGCTCGCGCCGGAAATTTCTCCTTCTGCAGGTAATCCTTGGCCGCGCTCAGCAACCCCTCAGCCCGGCACAACCCATCGGCCACGTCGAGCACGCGCGGCGTCGGCATGCGTACGCCCTGCTCCATCGACTTGATGGTGTCCGGCGAGTAGTTGGAGGCGGCGGCCAGCTCCTCCCGGCTCACGTTGGCCTTGGTGCGCCACCGCTTCAGCTGGTTCCCGCTGTACCGCCAGGCCACAGGCGGCGGCAGGGAGTTGGCGGCGTTGGACTGGCCCGGCACAGCACCCACCTCCGACCGATACACCCCGGCGTGTATCACCTCAGTCACTACCGAGCGTAGCTTCGCAAACGCCACCGTGTGACCATGACCGACTCAATTCACCTGCCGGACTGGATTCCCGCGTCCGGCCACCAACTCCGCCTCACCGGCGTCTACTTCGACGCCGTACGCATCGAAGGCGTACGGGGAGAACGGGTCGCCACGCGTCTCATCGAGGCCGCCGACGGGGATGCGGGGCCTGTCGTCTGCGAGGCCGCCGGGTTCCGGTGGATGTACTTCCTGCTGGCAGCCGGGGAGGTCCGTCGGCACAACTGGCCTTTGGGTGTGCAGCAGTTCGGCGGCCGGGGCACTCGTACTGTCACGTACATCGGGATTCCGGCGCTGGACGGGAACACGTGGCCGTTGCGGTGGTACAGCGAGCCTACGGTTACGGCGCCGTTTGTGGAGGCGGGGCGGTTGGGGGCGGTGCTGGCGTTGGTGGGGGCGTAGGTCAGGGCTGTTGGGCGCGCGCGGCGGCGAGATTCGCGCGGACGGCCGCTGTCGTCGGGTGGTCCTCGCCCAGTACACGAAGACAGTCGGCAAGTGCCTGCTCATACAGCGGGATCGCCCGCGCCACATCACCCGACGCCTGATATGCGTAAGCCAGGTTGTTCTGCGAAGCCAGCGTGTGCGGGTGATCCCCACCCAACACCCGCACACGATCCTCCAACACCCGCTCGTACAACCGGATCGCCCGCACCACATCACCCGACGCCTGATACGCGTAAGCCAGGTTGTTCCGCGACTGCAACGTGTCCGGGTGATCCCCACCCAACACCCGCACACAATCCTC
>NZ_JBHXME010000198.1:0-16229 GCF_042721125.1 Streptomyces sp. NPDC058469 | reverse complement strand
CAACACCCGCTCGTACAACCGGATCGCCCGCACCACATCACCCGACGCCTCATACGCGCCAGCCAGGTTGTTCCGCGAAGTCAGCGTGCTCGGGTGATCCCCACCCAACACCCGCACACAATCCTCCAACACCCGCTCGTACAACCGGATCGCCCGCACCACATCACCCGACGCCTCATACGCGCCAGCCAGGTTGTTCCGCGAAGTCAGCGTGCTCGGGTCATCCTCACCGAAGAGCCGAGTAGCCGCTGCCAGAGAGCGGCTCAAGTAGTCGGTCGCCTGACTCAACTGTCCTTGCTCCTGGAGGAACTGTCCCATCAGAGTGAGGATCACATCAATCTCAACCGTGTCCTCGCCCGGTTCGAACGCATCGAGGATGGCTTCGACATGGGGAAGCAGAGCTCTCCATGTCGGCCAGCCCTCGACATTTCCGCTGGGATCGCCCGGAAGCTCGTCAAGCATCAGCTCCGTAGCCCGTTCACGCGCGGCCAGGATGCGCGCCTGATCACGATGCGGATCGTCCGCCGACGATGTGCGGGCCACCATCTGGACCAGGCGGTGGATGCCGACCCCCGTCCGGTCGAGCGTGATCATGCTGTAGTCGGCCAACAGTCCTAAGAGCTGGGCAAGATCGACCGGATCCTCGGCAAGCGGCTCGAACAGAGATCGCGGAATGCCGGTCGGGGCGTACCACGCCGCGATCCGCAAGATCTCCACCGCCCTGGGATCCTGCTCCTCAAGCACGTCCAACGTGATGCGCCAGATCCGCGCGACCGTCCGTGCCGGGTCAAAGCCGCCCGGTGCCGCAGCCGTCGCGCGCTCCGGATACTGCTCCAGCATGGCCCGATACGCTGCGATCGGGACCTCCCTCTGCGCGATGAAGGCACCAGCCTGTTCCAGAGCGAGCGGCAGATGACCGAGTTCCTCCGCCAGCGCGCGGGCCTCGTCTTCTTCCTCGTCACTGCCCCCGATGAGACCCGCCAAGAGGGCCAGCGAAGCCTCCTGGTCCAGCACATGCAACGAGATCGGCTCGCACACCCAGCCCCGCTTGTACCGGCTTGTGATCAAGTGACGCCCGGAAGCCCGTAGTTGGCCCGTCCAGGCATGCACATCCCCCGGCTTCTCCGCGTTGTCGAAAACCAGCAGCCACCCAGGGTGCGTCTGCAACCACCCCACCGCCCACTCGGCGGCCTGCGCAGTGGTGAGGCCGAAGGCATCCTCGCCCCGCAGCCGCGCGGTAAGCGCCGCGAAACCCGCCTCGATCAACTCAGGCGTGTCCGAGCGAATCCACCACACCAACCGATACGACCCCGCATGGTCATGCGCGTAGTGGCAGGCAAGAGTCGTCTTCCCGACACCCCCAAGCCCGTGCACCGTCTGCGTGATCGTCTGCGACTCCGCCGAGAGCGCCCGCTCCAGTTCCCCCATCACCTCCGCCCTGCCCACGAAAATCGGCGACGGCAGCTCGGGCAGGTTGTTCACACCCGGAGGGACTTCGACGTCGTACACCGCTGCCCTACGCGACGGCTCCTCACGGTCCGCATCCGTAACATCCTCCGGCACCAACTCCCCCACCGCCGCCACAAACCCGGGCCGCGCCGCCAACCCCACCACCGACACCGCCGTCAGCTGATCCCCGTCGTAATCCCGCCGCCGATCGGTCGTCACGACCCCGATGAGCCGCCCCCGCGCGAACAACGCCGCCCCGGAGGCCCCCGCCCACGACGACTTCTCGTCCCGCTTGCCGGGAACGGCGACCCCGTCGACGTACGCCGTGATCAGCCCACCGGACTTGAGCCCAGTCAGCCTCTCGATGTGGCCGCGGATCTCCTTCGTGTCCCGGATGCCGTCTCGTACCTCGGACCGGGGGAATCCGACCGCGACGCACGCCAGCCGCTGCTCGTCCAGGACGACCGGGCCGCCGTCGATCCGGCCCCAGCGGACAGGTTCAACACCTGCCGGCGGCACCCACCCCGGATCCGTGATCCTGACCAACGCCCCGTCCGCCTGCGGCTCCCGCTCCAGATCGGGTGGCTCTGCCAGTGGCCACAGCACTTCCGCCGCAAGCCATTTGGAGTCGCCGTCGAGACCCCTGACCTCCAAGAACCCACAGCCCAGCACATTGTGAAGAGCCGTCAGGACGATGTCGTCCGCAACCAGATACCCGGTCCCCGAACACTTCCCGACCGGATTCCAGATCTCCACGACCCGCCGCACGTCCACAGCCACAGGCCAACACCCCCGTGCTCCCCGTTACTTGGGGCGTTCCCCCGAGTCATCCGCGATACGCAGATCCGCGCCCTCGGCGTCGACCGGCTGGAATGTGAGCTTCACACGGCTCGTCGTGCCCTTCGAACGGGCCGCCTTCGCCTCCGCGCCGAACGGGAGCACCAAGACCTTCGCCCGCGCCTCCCCGTCCTTCTTCACGTCCACGGCGAACTCGATCTCCACCGGGCCGGTCCGGAACTGGATCTCCTGCCCGGCCCCGTCCCGCGCCGCCTGCTGAAGCTCCGCGCGGATCGCCCCGATCGCCTCGGCCAGTCCCGCCCACGCCTCGTCCGCCATCGGGCGTCCCCCTCGTCCCCGTACCCGCACATCCCCGCACACGCAATGTGGGGCGCAGCGTACCCGCCACACCCCACAACCTGCGTGAAAAGACCGCTAATTGGCTACTTCACCGGCCTGATCCCCAGCGGTTCGCCGATCTCCTCCACCATCACCTTGCCCGCCTCGAACTCCAGCGTCTCGTCGCCCATGCTGACGTCCGTGTCCAGGCCGTCCAGTTCCGGGAGGGGCTGGTTGAGGCGGACGTGGGCCACCAGGGACTGGAGGGCGCGCAGGGACGCCGAGGCCGTGGAGCCCCAGTTGGAGAAGTACGAGAACTGCCACCACCACAGGGCCTCCGTGGTGCGGCCTGCGCGGTAGTGGGCCATGCCGTGGCGGAGGTCGGTGATGACGTCCGCGAGGTCGTCGGAGATACGGGCCGGTACCGGGGCCTTGCGCGGCTCGTAGGGGTCGAAGACCTCCGAGTACACGTCGATCGGCTCCAGCATCACCGCGAGGCGCTCGCGGATCTCGTCCACGTCCGGCTCCGGGCCCAGGTCGGGCTCGTAGCGCTCGTCCGGGACGATGTCCTCGTGCGCGCCCAGGCGGCCGCCCGCCAGGAGGAGTTGGGACACCTCCAGGAGGAGGAAGGGGACCGCCGAGTCGGGGTCCTCGCCCTTCGCTACCTCCGACACGGCCACCAGGAAGCTCTCGACCTGGTCCGCGATCTGGACCGCGAAGTCGTCCGGATCCGGCGCAGTGGCATGCAGCGTGGCGTCAGACATCTAGGAGTCGTCTCCCCTCGAAGGCGCGGCCGAGGGTCACCTCGTCCGCGTATTCCAGGTCGCCACCCACCGGGAGGCCGCTGGCCAGGCGGGTGACCTTGAGGCCCATGGGCTTGATCATGCGGGCGAGGTACGTGGCCGTGGCCTCGCCCTCCAGGTTCGGGTCCGTGGCAAGGATCAGTTCCGTGACCGTACCGTCGGCCAACCGCGCGAGAAGTTCTCGTATACGCAGGTCGTCGGGTCCGACACCTTCGATCGGGCTGATCGCGCCGCCCAGGACGTGGTACTTGCCCCGGAACTCACGCGTCCGCTCGACCGCGACCACGTCCTTCGGCTCCTCGACCACACAGATGACCGAGAGGTCGCGGCGCGGGTCGCGGCAGATCCCGCACAGCTCCTCCTGCGCGACATTGCCGCAGGTCGCGCAGAAGCGGACCTTCGCCTTGACCTCCATCAGGCACTGCGCGAGCCGACGGACATCCGTCGGCTCCGCCTGCAGGATGTGGAAGGCGATCCGCTGCGCGCTCTTGGGACCGACGCCGGGGAGTCGCCCCAACTCGTCGATGAGGTCCTGGACCACGCCTTCGTACAACGGACTGCCTGCCCTTCCATGGAGTCTCAGGAGTCGTGCCGGGAGGTACGTACGTACCGTAGTTGGCCGCGGCCCGTCTTAGAAAGGCAGACCGGGGATACCGCTGCCGCCGCCCAGGCCCTGTGCCAGCGGGCCGAGCTTCTGCTGCTGGAGGGTCTGCGCGTTCTCGTTGGCCGCCTGGACCGCCGCGACGATCAGGTCCGCGAGCGTTTCGGTGTCCTCCGGGTCGACCGCCTTCGGGTCGATCTTCAGCGCGCGCAGCTCGCCGGAACCGGTGACGGTGGCCTTCACCAGGCCGCCGCCCGCCTGTCCGTCGACCTCTGTCCGCGCCAGCTCCTCCTGCGCGTTCGCCAGGTCCTGCTGCATCTTCTGGGCCTGCTGGAGCAGCTGCTGCATATTGGGCTGGCCACCACCGGGAATCACGATCAGCTCCTGGTTTCGTACGGCTGTCAGTCATGGATACGGCCGAGGAACGGCCATGGATACGGCTGTATGGGCGAGGTTTCCCCCGCTCGGCACGAGCCTACGTGGTCCGGGCAGTCATCGCTTCAGCACTCTTTCGAGTGAGTCTTCACCGTGTCCTATACCTGATCAAGACCCACTTCCGGGCGGAAAAGAGGTGAAACCAGATCCTTCGCCACCCATTGGGCGGTAGGAAGGGTCCGGCACATCAGCATCAGGTGTCACACGACGTAAGGGAGTGCCGGGTGGGTCAGCCGGAGATTCAGCCCGAAGGCGGCGATCTGGCCGGGCGGACGTTTCCGCTCGGGGACTGGGGCGAGCCGACGGCCCGGCTGGACGAGCTGTACCGGTGGGTCGAGCGCGGAGCGCTGGAGACGGCGGCCCGGTATCTCACCGACCGGGTGTGGAAACGGCGCGGGGCGCGGGTGCTGCGCGCGGGCGCGGCGCTGGGCGCGCTGGCGGGGGCCGCGCTGCCCCTGCTGGACCTCACCGGGGCGGTGGGCGGGGTGGCCGGCTGGGGCTATCTGGCGCTGCTGCTGGGGGCGGCGTGCCTGGCCGGGGACCGGTTCTTCGGGATGACGTCCGGTTGGATGAGGGACGTCGCTACGGCACAGGCCGTGCAGCGGCGTCTTCAGGTACTCCAGTTCGACTGGGCGTCGGAGGGCGTGCGGGAGTTCCTGGGGCCCGCGGAGGGCACGGCGAGCGAGGCCGCGGACCGGTGTCTGGGGGTGCTGCGGCGCTTCTCGGAGGACGTGACGGAACTGGTGCGGGTGGAGACGGCCGACTGGATGGTGGAGTTCCGGACCGGGCCGGGGCCGCTGGGCATCCAGTCCGCGGTCGTCCCCGGGAGCCGGCAGGAGGGGACCGTCGTACAGGGCAGGTTCCCGATGCCGCCGGGGCCGGGCGGCGGCACCCGGCCGAACATGCCGAGGCAGCGGCCGCCGGAGCCGAGGTGAGCCGCGATGAGGCGAGCGGCGGCGAGGTGAGCGGCGGCCACCGGGGTCACGGCTGCGCGCAGAGCTTCAGGCCCTCCGGGGTCCAGCACGGGATGTGGCCGTGGGTGCGGATCACGTCCTGGCCGTTGCCCCGCGAGAGGTAGGTCAGGAAGCTCGACGCGAGGGAGTCGGCCGGGGGCCGGCCGTAGGTGTAGGCGTACTCGATCTCGCGGTACGGGTAGTCGCTCGTGCCGTGTTCGATGGCGTCCACGGAGGGCGGGTGGCCGTCCAGCCGGAGGGTGTGCAGGCCATTGGCTCCCGAGGCGAGGGTGAGTTCGCTGTAGCCGATCGCGCCGGGGAGTTCGGCGACCTGGGTCAACACCTGGTCCGTGGAGTCGAGTTCACACCGGATGACGGGCGCGGTCGGATCGTCCTTGTGAACGCAGTCAACAGAGGAATTGGCGATCTCGCCGCGCTTCAGCACCCGGCGCTGGAACACCTGTCTCGTCCCGGAGTTGGCGTCCCGGCTGACCAGGTGCACGGCGAGGTCCGGCCCCCCGAGCTGCCGCCAGTTCCTGATCTCGCCCCGGTACAGGCGCCGTACGTCCGCGGTGGACAGGTTGTCGAGGTGGATGCCGTTGTTGACGACGATCGCGAACACCGACATCGCGACCCGGTTCTCGCGCAGTTGCGGCATGTCGCTCGGCTTGGGTCCGTCCGAGAGGGCTACGACGGCCGGTGAGCCCTTCGTCGACGCGAGCCCGGTGGCCTCCAACTCCCGTACGCCCGCGGTGGATCCGTGCGGGTCGATGGTGACCTTCGCGCCCTCGCAGTCCCGCTCGTACTTCTTCGCGACCTCCTCCACGACCGGCGCGAAGGCGGTCGAACCGGTGACGGTGAGGGTGCCGTGCGCGCAGCCGATCGGGGGCGGGGTGTCGTCGCGGGCCACGACGATCGCCGCCAGCGTCACCACGCACACCGTGAGCATGATGGTGATCAGCCGGGAGGCGCGGCTGAACAGGGGCGCCTTGTCGTCCGGGGTGGCGCTGCGGTTGGGGTGCACCTCGCCGTCGCGGATGCCGCCGATGAGCCGTATGGCACAGCCGACGTCGCCGCCGGAGAGCAGCACCAGCAGCTTGAAGTGGTCGCGGGGGTTGAGCGGGACGCGTGGGATGCGCAGGGTGTTGGTGTCGTAGCCGAGGCCGGCCACCGGGGTGAAGTGGTCCATCAGGTGGTCGGTGCCGACCGGCTGGGTGACCGAGACGCCGCGGATCGTGCGGTCGGTGAACACCGCGGTGAGGCCGTGGAGTTCGCGCCCGGTGTAGTCGTTGTCGGCGATGCTCTGCGAACCGTCGTTCTCGATGCGCAGCAGGACGAGGGTGGCGTCGGACATGCCTGGGACCTCGTCGAAGAGGCCGAGGCGTCTGTTGGCCCGGCCCGAACGCACGTCGTCGCCAATGGGGTTGTCCATCTGGACGCGGTAGCCGATCCGCTTGCGGCGCGGCACCCTGCGTTCGTACCAGACCATCACGCCGGACGCGACGATGCCGAGCACCGCCGTGCCCACGGCGACGACGTTCTCCGCGCTCAGCCACTCCACTGCGGGCCCCCGCTCCCCAGCCGGATCGTGGGGTCACGGTACGAGCGGCACCGGAAACCACGCAGGGGGTCTTGGCCGAAGTCCGCGTGACGTTCAACTGGCCTTGCTGTGAAGGTATTTCAGCCAGACTTCGTGTACGTCAGCTTCTCCCCGCTGTCGGTGTTCACGCGCTGGAGCGTGCGGTCCGACAGCAGGGTGATCTCGGTGGCGGAGCCCGGGTTGCAGGACGACAGCGGCTTCCCGGAGGTGACGGTGGAGGCGCCGATCGCCAACGGGCTCTCCCCGCCCGGCTCTTGAGCGAGGTCGGCGGTGAACTCGCAGTGGTAGCCGGGGCCGTCCGCGACGAGGGTCAGGACCGGGGCCCCGACCTTCCCCTGCCGGATGGTGAGTTGGCGGGTGTTGTGGCCCGTGGCGTTGTCGATGGACGCGTTCCAGGTACCGAGGTATCCGCTGGGTACGGCGCCGTCGCCGGCCGGTGTGGCGGAGGGCGAGGGCGATCGACTCGGCGTCGGCTCCCCCGTGCTCGGCCCCGGGGTCGTGGGCGCGGCGCTGGTGGCCTGACCGCCCGAACCGGCCTTCGTACGCCCGCCGTTGCCCCCGCCCTTCATCAACGCGTACACCGAACCACCGGCCCCCAGCGCGACGACCAGCGCGACCACGACGAGCAGTGCGGTCGACCTGCCGTTCCTGCGCGGCGGCTGGGGCTCCCCGTACGGCGGGGCCACCCCGACCGGCCCCGGACCGTAGGGCGGGGTGGCGCCGAGGCCGCCGTTGTGGGGGTAGGGGTTGTACGGCACCTGGCCGCCCCAGCCGATGAGTTGGCGGCCGGGGGGTTGGGGGTAGGCGTCGGCCGGGGAAGGCGGGGCGGGCGGTTGGGCATAGCCGTTGGCCGCGGAGGGCTGTGCGGGCTGCTGTGGGTTGCCGTAGGCGGCGGGAGGTTGGGCGGGCTGCCGCGAAGCGCCGTAGGCGGAGGGCTCGTTGGGCTGCTGCGGGTCGCCGTAGGGGCCGGAAGGCTGGGCGGCGGGTTGCGAGGAGCCGGGTGCGGAGGGCTGGTTGGGCTGCTGCGGGTCGCCGTAGGCGGCGGACGGCTGGGGGTGCTGTTGCGGGTAGCCGTAGGCCGGGTGCGGGGGCTGTGGGGGCGGTGTCCGGGTAGACCCGGCCGGGTCCGCGGCGACCGTCGGGAGGTGGTCGTCCGGCGCCGCGCCGGCCGCCGGTGCGGGCGGTGCCGAGGAGGAGTCGTCGGAGGCGGGGGCGTGCTCGGGTGAGGCTTCGGGGGCGGCGGGTGTTTTACGGAAGGGGTCCGGCTTCCCGATGGCAACGGGGGCGGGAGTGGGAACAGGAGCGGAAGCAGCCGGAGTAGGTGCGGCAGCCGAAACAGGCGCGGCCCCCTGAACTGTCTCCGGGTCCACCGCGTCCGAGCCCTCTGCTTCTGAGCCCACCGGCCCCGAGGAGCCCGCCTCCAGGTCCCCCCTCTGCGGATTCCCTCTCTGCGGGTCCGGGTCCCCCGTCTCCAGACCACCGCTCACCAGATCACCCGTTCCCGGAGCAGCCCTTCCCGGAGCAGCCCTTCCCGGAACACCCCTCCCCGCACCACCCTTCTCCAGCGCGGCCTTCTCCAGCCCGCCCCCCTCCAGCGCGGCCTTCTCCGAATCCGCGCGTTCCGCATCCACGCGGGCCACATCCACCCGTTCCAGCTCTGTCGTCTCCGGGTCCTCCGTGTCCAGCAACTGGACCGCGTGGCGGCCGAGTTGGGCGACGAGCGCGCCCGGCAGCCACGGGTCGCGGGAGCGGCCGCCGGAGACCGTGTCCTCCGCGCCCGTGCGGTCGAGGATGCGGTGGAGGGTGGGCCGGGTGGCCGGGTCCTTGCGGAGGCAGTCGTGGACCAGGTCGGCGATGCCCTCGGGGACGCCCGACAGGTCGGGTTCCTCCTGGGCGATGCGGAACATCAGGGCGTGGACACCGCTGTTGGCCGTGCCGAAGGGGAGCGTGCCGGTCGCGGCGTAGGCCAGGACGGAACCGAGGCAGAAGACGTCGCACGCCGGGGTGATGCGGTCGCCCCGCACCTGTTCCGGCGCCATGAAACCGGGCGAGCCGACCAGCGAACCGGTGCGGGTGAGCCCGTCCCCCGCCTGTGTTTCCAGGGCCCGCGCTATGCCGAAGTCGATGACACGGGGGCCGTCGATGGTCACCAGCACGTTGGACGGCTTGAGGTCGCGGTGGACGATGCCGGCGGCGTGGATGTCCTGCAGCGCGTGCGCGAGCCCGGCCGCGAGGATCCGTACCGACCGCTCGGGCAGTGCCCCGCGATCGCGCCCGACGACCTGTTGCAGGGTGGGCCCGGCGACATACCCGGTGGCCACCCACGGCACCTCGGCCTCGGTGTCCGCGTCCAGCACGGGCGCCGTCCAGTGGCCGCCGACCCGCCGCGCGGCCCGCACCTCCTGCCGGAACCGCGCCCGGAACTCCTCCTGCGCGGCGAGTTCCTCCCGCACCAGCTTCACGGCGACCGTGCGTCCCCGGTCCGACCGGGCCAGATACACGTGCCCCATGCCGCCGGTCCCCAGCCGGGCCAACAGCCGATACGCCCCGATCCGCTGCGGATCGGCCGCCCCGAGTTTCTCCATGGCCGCGCCGCCTCCCCCTGAAATCCCCGGTCACGCCCCGGTCGCGCCCCTGTGCTCCGCGACAGACCGAGAATAGTGCGGGGACAGGGCGGGATGGCCGGAGCGGTGTCTACGGTTCCGTAACGGGAGACCGGCGCTGCCGACGGAAGACCCGCCCCGCCATGCACCGGGCACCCCCGCACCGCCCCCCTCCGCAGGCTGGGGTCATTTCTAACCGGTCATGCTGGTGGACAGCGGTTAGAAATGACCCCAGCCTCCAGCGACCCCCTGCACCGGACGTCCGCCCCCACCCTGGACAACCTGTCGCGGAAACCCCCCGACCACAGACAGGACGCCGATTCCGTTTCCGCATCGCGGACATTTACGCTCACCCGCATGACCCCTCAGCCCAACCCCCAGGCCGGCGCCGCCGTGAAGGCCGCGGACCGTGCGCACGTGTTCCACTCCTGGTCCGCGCAGGAGCTCATCGACCCGCTCGCCGTGGCCGGCGCGGAGGGGTCGTACTTCTGGGACTACGACGGCGGGCGCTACCTGGACTTCACCAGCGGGCTCGTCTACACGAACATCGGCTACCAGCACCCGAAGGTCGTCGCCGCGATCCAGGAACAGGCGGCGACCCTCACCACCTTCGCGCCCGCCTTCGCCATCGAGGCCCGGTCGGAAGCCGCCCGACTCATCGCCGAGCGGACACCCGGCGACCTGGACAAGATCTTCTTCACCAACGGTGGCGCGGACGCCGTCGAGCACGCGACGCGCATGGCCCGGCTGCACACCGGGCGGCCCAAGGTGATGTCGGCGTACCGCTCGTACCACGGCGGTACGCAGCAGGCGATCAACCTCACCGGCGATCCCCGCCGTTGGGCCAGCGACAGTGCCACGGCCGGGGTCGTGCACTTCTGGGCGCCCTTCCTGTACCGGTCCCGTTTCTACGCCGAGACCGAGGCGCAGGAGTGCGAGCGCGCGCTCGAACACCTGGAGACGACGATCGCCTTCGAGGGGCCGGGCACGATCGCCGCGATCGTCCTGGAGACCGTTCCGGGCACGGCCGGGATCATGGTGCCGCCGCCCGGTTACCTCGCCGGGGTCCGTGAGATCTGCGACAAGTACGGGATCGTCTTCGTCCTCGACGAGGTGATGGCCGGGTTCGGGCGGACCGGTGAGTGGTTCGCGGCCGATCTGTTCGACGTCGTACCGGACCTGATGACCTTCGCGAAGGGCGTGAACTCCGGGTACGTGCCGCTCGGCGGTGTCGCCATCTCCGGCGCGATCGCGGACACCTTCGGCAAGCGGCCCTACCCGGGCGGACTGACGTACTCCGGGCACCCGCTGGCCTGTGCCGCGGCCGTCGCGACGATCAACGTGATGGCCGAGGAGGGGGTCGTGGAGAATGCCAGGACCCTTGGTACGACCGTGGTCGAGCCCGCCCTGCGCGCGCTGGCCGAGCGGCACCCGAGCATCGGCGAGGTACGCGGTGTCGGCATGTTCTGGGCGCTGGAGCTGGTGAGGAACCGGGAGACGCGCGAGCCGCTGGTGCCGTACAACGCGGCCGGTGAGGCGAACGCGGCGATGGGCGCGTTCGGAGCCGCCGCCAAGCAGCAGGGTCTGTGGCCGTTCATCAACATGAACCGCACGCATGTCGTCCCGCCGCTCAACGTGAGCGAGGCCGAATTGAAGGAAGGCCTCGCCGCCCTGGACGCGGCGCTCTCCGTGGCGGACGAATACACCTCTTAATACGCCGAGGAATACACCTCTTAATACCCGGAATGGGCGGGTCCGTTCAACGGGTGCCCGCATCCGGGCAGGACGGGAACCCGAACGCGTAAGGTGGCGTGCTCGTAGACATATACGAGTACGCCATCGAACGCGACGAGGGAGACGCCCCGACGATGCCCGGAAGCAGCGGCAGCGGCGCCGTGACGCGCAGCACCCTGCGGCAGCAGATCGCCGACGCGCTTCGCGACGAGGTCCTGGCCGGCCGGCTCCAACCCGGTCAGGAGTTCACGGTGAAGGAGATCGCCGAGCAGTACGGCGTCTCCGCGACCCCGGTCCGGGAAGCGCTCGTCGATCTCTCCGCGCAGGGACTCCTGGAAGCCGACCAGCACCGGGGCTTCCGCGTCCACGAGTACTCGGTGACCGACCACCGCGGCATGATCGAGGCCCGCGCCCTGGTCACCGAGGGCATGTTCCTGGCCCTGGCCGGCGGCCACCCCGTCTTCGACCGCACCGACGACCCCCGTACGGTCGCCGCACTCGCGGGTGTCCGCCGCCGCGGCGAGGAGGCGCAGCGCGCCGCCGACGCCGGTGACCTCACCATCCTGATCGGCTACGACCTGCGGTACTGGCGCGAGTTGAGCGCCATGTTCGGCAATCCCTACCTCGGCGACTTCCTGCACCGGCTGCGCGTCCAGTCCTGGGTGTGCACGGTGCAGCATCTGCGCCGGCTGAGCGATCTGCGCGGCCGGCTGTGGTCCGAGCACACCGAACTGGTCGACGCCCTGGCGCGCCGCGACACTCCGGCCGCACGCTCGATCGTCCTGGCGTACAACACGCACTCCCTCGACCTCATCGAGCGGCTGGCCGCCCGGTGACCGGACCGGAAAGGGCCACTCCGGCCGTGGACAGTGCCTCCGTGGACCCCAGCGTCGCCATCGACCCCAGCGTCGCCATGGACCCCAGCGTCGCCATCGACCCCAGCGTCGCCATCGACCCCAGCGTCGCCATCGACCCCAGCGTCGCCATCGACCCCAGCGTCGCCATGGACCCCAGCGTCGTCGTGGACCCCAGCGTCGTCGTGGACCCCAGCGTCGTCGTGGACCTCAGCGTCGTCGTGCCCGCCTACAACGAGGAACAGCGGCTCGGCCCGACGCTCGACGCGATCACCATGTATCTGGGCGACAACGAGGGCCGATTCGGCGACTGGGAGATCATCGTCGCCGACGACGGCTCCGACGACGGGACCCGCGACGTCGTCACCTCCCGCGCCGATCCGCGGGTGCAGTTGGTCACCAGCCCCCGCAACCGCGGCAAGGGCCACGCCCTGCGCATCGGTGTCGCCGCCACACGCGGGCACCGGGTGCTGGTCACCGACGCCGATCTGGCCGCGCCCATCGAGGAGTTGGAGAAACTCGACAAGGAGCTGAGCGAGGGCCACGCGGCGGCGATCGGCTCACGGGCGGCGCCGGGCGCGACGATAGAGAGCCACCAGCACCCGATACGCGAACTCCTGGGCCGCGCGGGCAACTTCCTCATACGCCAGGCCGCGGTGCCCGGCATACGCGACACCCAGTGCGGCTTCAAGCTCTTCGAGGGCGACCGCGCCCGCGAGGCCTTCGCCGCCTCCCGGATCAACGGCTGGGGCATCGACGTGGAGGTCCTCCAGCACTTCCGCCGCGCGGACTGGGAGGTCGCCGAGGTGCCGGTGCGCTGGGCCCACCAGTCCGGCTCGAAGGTACGACCCCTCGACTACGCCAAGGTCCTCGCCGAACTCGGCCGCCTCCGCGCCCGCTCCCTGCGCCCCGCGGACATCCTGGTCGTCACCCTCTTCCTCCTCATGTCGGTCGGCCTCTACTCGGGCCGCCTCTTCGACCCGAACCACCGCTACCTGGTCGACTCGCTCCAGGACCAGAACCAGTGGGAGTGGTTCTTCGCGGTCACGGCCGACAACGTCGCCCACCTCCACAACCCGTTCTTCTCGAACCTCCAGGGCTTCCCCGACGGCGTGAACCTCATGGCCAACACGGTCATGCTGGGCCTGTCGGTGCCCTTCGCGCCCCTCACCCTGCTGGCAGGGCCCGCGGTCTCGCTCAGCGTCTGCATGATGCTGGGTCTCGCGGCCACGGCCGCCGCCTGGTACTGGCTGATCGTGAAGCGTGTCGTACGGCAACGGGCCGCGGCCTTCGTCGGCGCCTCCCTCGCGGCCTTCGCCCCGCCGATGGTCAGCCACGCCAACGCGCACCCCAACTTCGTCATCCTCTTCATGATCCCGCTGATCATCGACCGCGCCCTGCGCCTGTGCACGGGCACCCGGGTCGTCCGCGACGGCGTCGTACTGGGCCTGATGGCGGCCTACCAGATCTTCCTCGGCGAGGAACCCCTGCTCCTCGCGTCGATCGGCATGGTCCTGTTCGCCGCGTCCTACGGCGTCCTGCGCAGTGACGTGATGAAGACGGCCTGGCGCCCCCTCCTCAAGGGACTGGCCATCGCCGCGGGGGTCTGCGCCCCGATCATCGTGATCCCGCTCTGGTACCAGTTCGCGGGCGCGCAGAGCTACCAGAGCGTCCTGCACGGCGACAACGCCGGCAACAGCCCCCTCGCCCTGCTCTCCTTCGCCGAACGCTCCCTGATCGCGGGCAACGAGGTCCGGGCCAACGCCCTCTCCCTCAACCCCACCGAGCAGAACGCCTTCTACGGCTGGCCGCTGGTCGCCCTCGCCTTCGCGATCGTCGTACGACTGTGGGAGCACGCCCTTGTCAAGGCGCTGGCGTTCACGGCGGTCGCGGCGGCGATCCTCTCCATGGGCCCCAAGATCCGCATCCCGCTCACGGACACGGTCTACCCCGGCCCCTGGGCCCTGCTCGCCCACAAGCCGCTCTTCGAGTCGGTGATCGAGGGCCGGGTCGCGATGGTCTGCGCACCGGCGCTGGGCATGCTGCTGGCGATCGCCGTGGACAAGCTGGCGGCGACACGTCAGATCGGCACGCAGTACGTAGGCCTGCTCGCCGTGTGCATGGCCGTGATCCCGATCATCCCCGCGCCCTTGAAGGCAGTCGACCGGGCGGCGGTACCGGCCTTCTTCACGGACGGCACCTACAAGTCGTACGTCCGCGCCGGCGAGTCCCTCGTCCCGGTCCCGCTCGCCGACCCCGGCGCGGCGGAGGCGCTGCACTGGCAGACGGCGGCCGACCTCGGCTTCAAGATGCCGGGCGGTTACTTCAACGGCCCCTACGGCGAGGACCGCATCGGCATCTACGGCGCCTCGCCCCGCTACACCTCCAACATGCTGCGGGACGTGCGCTACACCGGCGTCGTCCCGACCATCGGCAAGAACTGGCAGGCGCAGGCCAGAACGGACTTCGCGTTCTGGCACGCGGGCGCTGTGGTGGTCGTACCGCAGCCGAACGACGACAAGCTCCGCACGGCCGTGGAGAAGCTGGTGGGCCGACCCGGTAAGTGGGTGGACGGCGTGTGGGTATGGGATCTGCACGAGGGGAGCTGACCCGGGCCGCACCGACTACTCTTCCCCCTACTCTTGCCTGACCACCATGCGAACACCACGCTGCGCAGCGAGTAACCGAGGAGCCCCTTTTGGCCTGTGACCTGTGGCTGGTCCCGCTCGTCGACGTGTTGTGCCACACCCCCGACAATCCGTTCGCCGAGGAACTCGCGCTCTACAACGCGCTGCTGGCCGAGGCCGGACTCCCTCCGGTGCCGGTGTACCAGTACATGCCGGGCCTGTCCGGCGAGGTCGCCCCGGTGGCGGGCTTCGACTACGACGCGCTGCACTTCCTGCGCCGGGCCTACCTCCTCCAGGTCTGCGGTCTCCCGGTGACGCCGGTGGACGAGTTGGGCGGCGACTACGAACAGCTCCTGGAGATGTTCGAGACCACGGCTCAGCAGTCCCACCTGGTCTGGCACTACGACCACGCGGGCGCGTACGTCCCCGTCGACTTCCCGCACCCGCTCGCGAACGACGAACTCCTCGCCGGCGGGGGGCCCTTGGGCTCATCCCAAACTCTCCTCCGCGAGCTGGAGTTCGTGGCCCCGACGATCGGCATCGACCCGGCGAACCCGCCGACGCCGCCCCAACCCCCCGCCGCTCCCACCGAGTTGGAGGAACCGGCCGTCCCCGCGCCGTACGATCCCAGCCCCTTCGCCCGGGAACGGCACGTCTGGCTCGGCCTGCACGCGGCGGCGACGCGGAGCCTGGCCCAGGGCTCGATGATCGTGTTCAGCTAACGGTTTCAGCCGACCGTGCGGGAGGTGTTCTCGGTCGCCGCCATGTCCTGTGTGCCGATGACGCCGAGCAGTTCGAGCTGAGCGGCGCCCTCGGTACCGGGCGGGGCGGTGAACCACAGGAGGCGCTGACGGCCGTCCTCGCTGAACAGGCTGTGGCAGTCCAGCTCGATGACGCCCAGCGCGGGGTGCACGATGCGCTTGTGATCGGTGCGGCGCAGGCCGACGTCGTGGGTGTCCCACAGGGCCGCGAACTCCGCGCTGCGCCGCCGCAGTGCGGCCGTCATCCCGGCGACCTCGCTGTCGCGGCCCCGGCGGGCGGCCACTGCCTGCAGGTCGGCGGCGAAGACCCGCGAGTGGTGCGGATGGTCCTCGGGCGGGTAGACCGCGCGGGCGGCCGGATCGGTGAACCAGCGGTACGCGAAGCCGGTGGCCGGGCCGCGCGCTTCCGGAGCCCGGCCGAGCAGTGCCGCGGCCGGCTCGTTCTGGACGAGGGTCTCGTGCAGGTCGGTGATGACCTGGGCCGGGGTGGTGGCCAGCCGGTCCAGCAGCCCGAGCAGGGCGGGCTGGACGTGCCGCGCGCCCGCGCCGTGCGCCGACGCGGGCAGCGGCCGGTCGGCGAGGTGGAACAGGTGGTCGCGCTGGTCGCCGCCCAGCCGCAGCGCCCGGGCGAGGGCGGCCAGTGTCTGGGACGAGGGCTGCGCGCCGCGTCCGCGCTCCAGCTCGGTGTAGTAG
>NZ_JBHXME010000197.1:0-18252 GCF_042721125.1 Streptomyces sp. NPDC058469 | reverse complement strand
GGCGGTACGGCGAGCCCGCCGCTGGTTGTGCCCCTCTGGTGTTGCCACAGTTGGACGGGTGGGGACCAGGTACGCGGCGGGCTGCGCCGTACCGCCACGACCCGCTCCCGTGCGTTGGCGGGTGCGGGTGCGTGGTCCGTCCCGTGCGCCCCCCCGCATGGCTCCGGGCCCACCCCTCAGTACACGAGCACCGCCGCGCACACCGCCACGGCGATCGTGCACAGCACCGCCGCGCCGGCGTGCCGCGGTGTCAGGGCCGGGGGGATTCCGGCGGCCGCGAGGGTGCGGATGCGGCGGTGGGCCACGGTCAGGAAGCCAAGCCACAGCGCGCAGCACAGGGCGCAGACGACGACGCCCTCGACCCGTACACCGCCGTGCAGCGAGGCTTTCACGGCGAGGACGGCGGCGACCGTGCTCGACAGGGTCGTACGACGCCAGGCCAGTCGGGTCCGCTCCGGCTGGAGGCCCGGGTCGCGGTCCGGGGCCGGGGGCCGGGTCACCCCGCCCATCCGGCGAGCACGACGACGACCATCGCCACGGCCACCACCGCGACCGCGATGCCCAGCAGCGCCGGGAAACGGGACACCGGAAGATCCTCGCCCCGGCGCATCGCCAGCTCGCAGCGCACCCAGTGGTTGACCGCGCGCAGCGAGCACAGCACGCCCGCCGCGAGCAGCGCGAGCGCCAGGCCGACCCGCCAGGCCCAGCGCAGGTCCGGCAGGAACTGGTCCACCGCGAAGCCGCCGCCGATCAGCGCGAGCGCGGTGCGCAGCCAGGCGAGAAACGTGCGCTCGTTGGCCAGCGAGAACCGGTAGTCGGGGGTGCCGCCCTCCTCGCTGATCTCCTGGGGCGCGAACCACAGCCGGACGTTCCGTGCAAAATCGATCACGGGCAGGACCCTATCCGGCCGTTTCTTCCCGGTACGCCTTGAGCCTTGCGTAGCCCGCCAGGCCGTCCGGCACCCACTCCCACTCGCCCAGCCGCCGCTCGATCTCCCCCTCCTCCAGGAAGTCGTGCCAGGCGACCTCCTCGACCTGCGGGCTGACCGGAAGCTCGCAGCGCACCTCGTACACCGCCGACCACCAGCTCTGCCCGGCGCCGTCGTCGTACAGGAACTTGAAGAGGAAGGAGGGGTGGGGCAGGCCGTCGACGCCGAGTTCCTCCTCGGCCTCGCGCAGCGCCGCTTCGTCGTAGGACTCGCCCGCGCCGACCACTCCGCCGACGAACATGTCGTAGAGGGAGGGGAAGACGAGTTTGGTGGGGGTGCGGCGGTGTACGAAGACGCGGCCCTGCGCGTCGCGGGCCTGGACGAAGACCGCGCGGTGGCGCAGGCCCTGTGCGTAGGCCTCGCCGCGGGGCGACTGGCCGATGACCTGGTCGTGTTCGTCGACGATGTCGAGGATTTCGTCAGCTGCGCTCATGGCCTCATCCAAACAGGGCTGCGCTCATGCCCGTCCGGACAGGGGGCCGGCGGTCAGTGCGGCTGGAGGGCCGGTGCGGGCTTCGTCTTCGCCGTGCCGCGCGGCATCGCGGGGTGCATGCCGAGCAGCAGGATGCCTACGACGATTCCGGCGAGGCCCACCGCCTCCCAGGCCAGCGCGCCGGTGTCGGCGCGCAGCCGGTCGCCCAGGAAGCCCACCCCGCAGATGATCCCGGCGAGTGGCTGGGCCGCGGTGAGGGCCGGCAGGGACATGCGTAGGGGAGCTGTCTCGAAGGCGCTCTGGACGAGGACCAGGCCGGTCACGCCGAGCGCGAGCACGCCGTACGGCTGCCAGCCCGTGAGGAGTTCGGCGAGGCCGCCCTCGGTGAAGCGCTGGCCGCTGACCCGGGTGAGCGCGTCCTGGACGCCGTAGAGGAGGCCTGCCGCCAGCGCGAGCAGGACCGGGGCCGAGCTGAGGCGGGAGCGTTTGGCGTAGGTCGTGAGGAGGAGGGCCAGGCCCACCATGACGCCGATGATCAGCCAGTGGCGGAAGGGGTCCGTGACCGCCGTACCGCTGCGCGGCTCGCCCGCGACGATGAAGGTCGTGACGCCGCCCGCGAGGAGCGCGAGGCCCGCCCAGCCCTGACGGCCCAGGGGCTGCCTGGTCTGCTTGCGGGAGAGGGCGAGCGCGAAGAGCAGGTTCGTCGCGAGGAGCGGTTCGACCAGGGAGACCTCGCCGTGGCTGAGCGCGATCGCGCCGAGCACCATGCCCGCGATCATCAGGCCGATGCCGCCGAGCCAACGAGGCACCCGCATCAGGTCGAGGAGCAGTCTCGGGGAGAGGAAGTCGCTCAAGGGTGCCTGCTGGGCCACGTTCTGCTGGAGCACGAACCCGAAGCCGAGGCAACCGGCCGCACTCACGGCGAGCATCAGAACCAGAAGGGACACGCTGCGTACCTCGATCGTCAGGCCGGGCTACGGGGTGCGTTTGGGCGACTGTAGCGCCCCAGGGCCCGGCTTGCCCCTGGGAGTACCCGGAAGCGGGCGGTCGACCCGGTCACGATGCGCTGACGACCGTGGGCACGATCGGAGGCTGCGGCGGGACCGTGCTGCCATCGTCCGCCGCCGCGCGCCCGAGCGCCATGGCGTACGCCACATCGATGACCCGTGAACGGTTGGCAGCGTACCGTCCCGGGCAGTGGATCGAGCCACAAGTGCCGCACCCGCAAAGGAAGTTGACAGGTGTAACAGCAGTACGGCACTTGACGTGAAGTATTGGCTGGGGGTTTGCTGTGCGTGATCGGCCGATAGCGCGCCGATGTCCAGCAGTGTCGCGTGAGGATCGTGAGGAATTCCCGGGTGTCCCCACCCCCGCCACCCCTCGGACGTCGTCACAAGCGTGCGTCCCATGCCTTCGACGCCGCGCTCGACGACGACCAACTCGTCGCCGCACGCGCCGCGTTGGCCCAGGGCCGCTGGCAGGCGGCGCGCGGACTGCTCGCCCAGACGGGCGACGACTGGGACGCCCGCGCCCACCGGGTCACCGTCCTCGCCCTGGAGTCCTACACCGCCGCCTGGGCCCGCGACTGGCTGCTCGCCGAACCCGAGTCCGGCGACGCCTCCGTCCTGCTCGCCGTGGCCCTGGTCCAGCGCGTGCTGGCGGGCAAGGAGAAACCGGTCCGCGCCCGCGAGGCCTGCCGTACGGCATCCGCCCGCCTGCCCGTTGACCCGACGCCCTGGCTCGGACTCCTCCTCCTGGAGCACACCCTCGGCACCGAAGAAGGCGTGGTCCAGCTCTTCGACGAGGTCCGCCACCGGCACGCCGACCATCACCACGCCCACCATCTGATGGTGGCCCGGCTCGCGGAACGCCGGGCCACCGCGGGCCTCGACCCGCTGCACGAGGTCTACGACTTCGCCTACTGGGCCGCCGAACAGGCCCCCGCCGACTCCCCGCTCGCGATCCTGCCGGTCATCGCGCACGCCGAGCGCTACCGCGTGCTGGCCGCCGCCGGCCTGGAACCCGCCGACCCGGCCGCCTCCGGGCACTGGACCGGACGCCGGGCCCGGCAGGTGATGAAGGCCGCCTTCGACTGGTGGCTGGAGTGGGAGCACGAGGGCGGCCATCCGCGCCGTCTGGTCGACCTCAACTTCCTCGCCCACGCCAAGTCCTGCGAGGGGCGCGGCGCCGAGGCCGCCGCCCTGTTCCACCGCATCGGGGAGCACCCGACCCCGGCGCCGTGGTCCTACCCGGACCGCGACCCGCTCACCGCCTTCCGTGCCGCACGCGACAGCGCGCTCGGGACGTCGTAACGCCGTCGTACCGATGAAACGCATCCGTAGCAACGCCCCCGTAGCGACCCCGAAAGGACGTTCCCGCCATGACGACGGGCAGTTCCAGTACGAGCAGCGCCACCTCGGACGGCGGCGGTATCAGCACCTTCAGGGGGCAGGAGCGCGCCCTGCGCGCCGACCGCCTCGGCACCGGGGGCCTGCTGCTCTCCGTGCTCGCCGCGACCGCGCCCCTCATGGTGGTCGCAGGTGTCATGCCCACTACATTCGCGGTGATGGGCATCGAAGGGCAGCCGCTGCTCTTCGTCCTCCTCGGCGTCGTCCTGGTCCTCTTCAGCGTCGGCTACGCCGAGATGAGCCGGCACGTCCACAACGCGGGCGCCTTCTACGCGTACATCTCCCGCGGCCTCGGCGGCACCGCCGGCGCGAGCGCCGCCCTGGTGGCACTCGTCGCGTACAACGCCCTCCAGGTCGGCATCTACGGCATCTTCGGCTTCGAGGTCTCCGGGCTGTTCTCCACCTACGCCGATCTCCAAGTCGCTTGGTGGATACCGGCGTTGGCCGCCGTGCTCGTCGTCGGCGCGCTCGGCTGGCTGAAGATCGACGTCAACGCGCGCGTGCTCGGCGTCCTGCTGATCATCGAGGTCACGCTCGTCGTCATCTTCGACATCGCCGCCGTCGCCGACCCGGCCAAGGAAGGCCTGTCCCTGCACGCCTTCAACCCGGACACCCTCAGCGGCGCCGGGGTCGGCACCGCCCTGTGCTTCTGCATCGCCGCGTTCCTCGGCTTCGAACAGGCCCCGGTCTACGCCGAGGAGACCAGCCGCCCGCACATCCTGGTGCCGCGCGTGATGTTCCTGGCCGTCGGCGGCGTCGCGGTCTTCTTCGCGCTCAGCTGCTGGGCGCTCACCGTCGCGACGGGGCCCTCCCAGATCGTCGGCACCTCCCAGAAGCAGAGCGCCGGCCTGCTCTTCTACCTCACCGAGTCCCGCCTCGGCGGCACCTTCACCGACGTGCTCCACGTCCTGTTCGTCACCGGCATGTTCGCGGCGATGCTCAGCTTCCACAACGTCGTCGCCCGGTACGCCTTCGCCATGGGCCGCGAGGGCCTGCTCCCGTCCGCCTTCGGCCGTACGACGGGTGCGAGCGGTGCCCCCGGCACCGGCTCGCTGCTCCAGACCGCCGTGTCCGCCGTGATCGTGATCGCCTTCGCGATCGCCGACGACAAGCCCACCGGCGACCCGACCGAACCGGTCCTGCACCTGTTCACCTGGTTCGGCAACATCGGCGCCCTCGGCGTGATCCTGCTGATGGCCGCCGCCTCCCTCTCGGTGATCGTCTTCTTCGCCCGCCGCGGCTCCGCCGGTGCCCAGGCCTGGCGGCTGGTCACCTCCGCGATCGCCGGCATCGCGCTCGTCGTCATCGCCGTCTACACGGTCAAGGACTTCGACGTCCTGGTCGGCGCGGGCCCCGGCTCGTCCCTGAGCTGGATCCTGCCCGGCATCATCGGCCTCGCCCTGTTCATCGGTCTGGCCCAGGGCCTGCTCCTGCGCTCCCGCAACCCTGAGGCGCACGCCCGCATAGGGCTCGGCAACGAGGCGTTCCAGCTGGAGAAGGCGGCCGGGGAGACGCCGTAGGAACCTGTCGTTGCTGAGAAGCAGGTTAGAAGTGGTTACGGAAGTCTGACGGGAACCCGCGATCCCTGGCCGTGCCGGGGTCGCGGGTGTTCGAATGAGTGCGTGAAACCTGAACAGCCCGAGTCCGATGGTGCGGAGAAGGCGGAGGGCCGGCCGCTCGGCCGCCGGGTCCTCCTGGGCACCCTCGGCCTGGGCGCCCTCGGCGTCGTCACCGCGCCCGCGCTGCAGAAGGGCATGGAGGGCTTCCTCGGTGCCGTGTCCGGCAAGGACCCCACCGGGCTGACCGGGCTGCTCCCGAACGGCGGCGGCTTCCGCTACTACTCGGTCACCGCGTCGGTGCCGCACAAGAACGCCGAGAACTACCGGCTGACCGTCGACGGCCTGGTCGACAAGCCGGCGTCCTACACGCTGGCCGACCTGCGCGCGCTGCCGCAGACCCGGCTGGTCAAGGACGTCCAGTGCGTCACCGGCTGGCGGGTGCCGGGGACCCCCTTCGAGGGGGTGCGACTGTCCCGGCTCCTGGACGCCGCGGGAGTGCGCGCCAAGGCCGGGGCGGTGCGCTTCACCTGCTTCGACGGCGCCTACACGGAGAGCCTCACCATCGAGCAGGCCCGCCGCTCCGACATCCTGGTCGCGCTGCGCATGCAGGACAAGGACGTGAGCCACGACCACGGCGGCCCGGTCCGCCTCTACGTCGCACCCATGTACTTCTACAAGTCCGCCAAGTGGCTCTCCGGCATCACGGTCACCGAGCACGTGAAGCCCGGCTACTGGGAGGACCGGGGCTACGACGTCGACGCCTGGGTCGGCAAGTCGAACGGACGCGACGATGACCCTACGAGCTGAAGCCCACGCCCCGCAGACGGAGCCGTCGGCCCGCGTCCGCCGCTTCGGCCGCACCGAGCGCTGGGTGCACCGGACCACGGCCGCGCTGATGGGCGTCTGCGTGTTCACGGCGGCCTGCCTGTACATCCCGGCGTTCGCCGAGCTGGTCGGTCGCCGTGAACTGGTCGTCCGCGTCCACGAGTTGGCCGGAGTCGCCCTCCCCGTGCCCATTCTGATCGGCCTCGTCTCCCGCGGCTTCCGCGTCAACCTCGGCTTCCTCAACCGCTTCGGCCCGCACGACCGCGTCTGGCTGCGCGGTGCCGTGATGCGCGACAAACGCCGATCGGCCCGCCCCGCGGGCAAGTTCAACGCCGGCCAGAAGATCTACGCCAACTGGATCGCCGGCGCCACCCTGGTGATGCTCGCCACGGGCCTGATGATGTGGTTCACCCACCTCACCCCGATCATGTGGCGCACCAGCGCGACCTTCGTCCACGACTGGCTCGCCCTGACGATCGGCATCGTCCTCGGCGGTCACATCGGCATGGCGCTGGGCGACCCGGAGGCCAGGGCGGGGCTGCGCACGGGGTCGGTGAGCAGGGAGTGGGCGAAGCGCGAACACCCCCTGTGGAAGCCGTAGTCGAAGCCTCGGCTGAAGTGCTGGTCGCCCTGCTCAGCCCCCGAAGTCCAGCAGCACCTTGCACGACCGGCTCCGGTCGGCCGCCAGCGCGAACGCCGACTCCGCCTCCCGCACCGGCACCACCGCACTGACCAGGGCGTCGAACGAGGGCTCCACGGCGAGGAGTTGGAGCGCGTCGTTGAACTCCGTGTCGAAGCGGAACGCGCCCCGGAGCTCGATCTCCCGGCTGACGACCAGGTTCCCCGCGAAGGGACTCTGCCCCGGCGGCAGCATCCCGAGCTGCACGACCACCCCGCCCCGCCGCACCAGCCGCAGACAGGTGTCGAGGCCGGCCGCCACCCCGGACGCCTCGATGGCCACGTCGACTTCGGAAGGCCACCCGGAGTCGTCGAGATCATCGGCCCGTACGACGGTGTCGGCGCCGGCCGCGGTGGCGTAGCGCAAGGCAGCTGGGAGCAGGTCCGTGACCGTCACGTGTGCCGCGCCGGCCGCCTTCGCCGCCGCGACGACCAGGCAGCCGATCGGGCCAGCGCCGGTGACCAGTACATGGCGTCCCTTCACGTCCCCGGCGCGTCGTACGGCGTGCAGGGCGACGGAGAGCGGTTCGGCGAGGGCGGCCCGGCGCAGTTCGAGGCCCGCCGGGACCGGCCTCAACTGCTCTGCGGGGACCACGACTTGGGCCGCGAAGCCGCCCTGTACGTGCGGGAAGCGGGCCGCGCTGCCCAGATACGCGGTGTCCCGGCACACGTTCCGGCGACTGTCCACGCACTCGGGGCACACCCCGCACGGAGTGGCCGGGTGCACGGCAACTGCCGTACCGGCTACCGGACCTGTGGCCCCGGGGCCGTAGGACAGGACCGTGCCCACCACCTCGTGGCCGAGCAGCATCGGTTCCTTGAGGCGGAAGTCGCCGACGCCGCCGTGGCGCCAGTAGTGGAGGTCGGAGCCGCAGACGCCGCCGTAGCGGACGGCGACCAGGGCCTGGCCGGGGCCGGGCTCCGGGACCGTCAACTCCTCGACGCGCAGGTCGTCCTGACCGTGGATCACACAGCCCAGCATGTCCGGCACGGTGATGTCCCCTTTCACAGCACGCTCGTCATGCCGCCGTCGACGTACAGGATCTGTCCGCTCACGAAGTCCGCGGCGGGGGACGCCAGGAACAGCACTCCGCCCACCAGGTCCTCCGTGGTGCCCCAGCGGCCGGCCGGGGTCCGCTTGCGCACCCAGGCGCTGAACTCCTCGTCCGCGACGAGGGGTTGGGTCAGTTCCGTCTCGATGTAGCCGGGGCCCAGGCCGTTGACCTGGACGCCCGAGGGGCCCCAGTCCGCGCACATGCCCTTGGTGAGCATCTTCAGGGCGCCCTTGGTGGCCGCGTAGGGCGCGATGCCGGGGCGGACCACCTCGCTCTGCAGCGAGCAGATGTTGATGATCTTCCCGTGGCCGCGTTCCGTCATCCGGCGGGCCGTCTCACGGCCGACCAGGAACGCGCTGGTGAGGTTGGTGTCGATGATGCGGTGCCAGTCGGAGTCGGTGAACTCCAGGAGCGGGGCGCGCAGTTGCATGCCCGCGTTGTTCACCAGGATGTCCAGCGGGCCCACTCGGTCCTCGACGTCCGCGATTCCGGCGGCGACTGACGGACCGTCGGTCACGTCGAAGGCGGCCGTGTGGACGTCGCCGGACAGTTCGGCGGCGGCCTTGGTGAGGCGTTCGCCGTCCCGGCCGTTCAGGACGACCGTGCAGCCGGCCTCCAACAGGCCCTGGGCGAGGGCGAGTCCGATGCCCCGGCTGGAACCGGTGACCAGGGCCGTACGGCCACTGATGTCGAAGAGAGGATGACTCATTCCCGTACCCCTAGATGATCAGCGAGAGGAGGAGGACCAGTCCGCCGGCGACCACCGAGATGATCGTCTCCATGACGGACCAGGTCTTGAGGGTCTGGCCGACGCTCAGGCCGAAGTACTCCTTCACCAGCCAGAATCCGGCGTCGTTGACATGGCTGAAGAAGAGCGAACCAGCGCCGATCGCCAGCACGAGCAGGGCGGTGTGGGTGCTCGACATGTCTGCGGCCAGCGGGGCGACCAGCCCGGCCGCCGAGATCGTGGCCACCGTCGCCGAACCGGTCGCGAGACGGATCGCCACCGCGATCAGCCAGGCCAGGAGCAGCGCCGGGATCGACCAGTCCTTGGAGATGTCCAGGATCATCTGGCCGACGCCGGAGTCGATCAGCGTCTGCTTGAAGCCGCCGCCCGCGCCGACGATGAGCAGGATGCCCGCGATCGGCATCAGCCCCTTCTCGACGGTCGACGAGAGGCGTTCCTTGGTGAAGCCGGCCGGGCGGCCCAGCGTGAACATGCCGACGATGACGGCCGCGAGGAGTGCGATCAGCGGGGAGCCGATGACGTCGAACACGCGCTGCACGGTGTGCTCGGGGTCGTCGACGATAATGTCGACCAGCGCCTTGGACAGCATCAGCACGACCGGCAGCAGGATCGTGGAGAGGGTCGCGCCGAAGCTCGGACGGTTCTCCAGGTCCTCGGACGGGCGGGCAGGGGTCATCCGCTCAGGGGCCTGGACGTCCACCCAGCGCACCGCGACCTTCGAGAACAGCGGGCCCGCGATGATCACCGTCGGGATCGCGACCAGGACGCCCAGCGCCAGGGTCAGACCGAGGTTGGCCTTCACCGCGTCCACGGCGACCAGAGGGCCGGGGTGCGGCGGAATGAGGCCGTGCATGACGGACAGACCGGCCAGCGCCGGGATGCCGATCCGCATGAGCGAGTAGTTGCCGCGCTTGGCGACCATCAGCACGACCGGGATCAGCAGCACGATGCCGACCTCGAAGAACAGCGGCAGTCCGATCACGGAGGCGATGAGAACCATCGCCCACGGCATCGACCGGGGACTCGCCTTCGCGAGGATCGTGTCGACGATCTGGTCCGCGCCGCCCGAGTCGGCGAGCAGCTTGCCGAGGATCGCGCCCAGCGCGATCAGCACGCCCACACCGGCGACCGTGGAGCCGAGCCCGGTGGTGAAACTGGTGATGGCCTTGTCCAGCGGCGCCCCGGCGAACGCGCCGAGCGCGAGCGAGCCGATGGTCAGCGCCAGGAAGGCGTGCATCTTGAACTTGGTGATGAGCAGGACGATGACGGCGATGCCCGCCAAAACGGCGATGCCCAGCTGAGCGTGGCCGGCCGAGGTGATGGGCTCGACGGGGTCCGCTGCCAGCATCTCGACGCTGAGTCTGGTCACGGTGGATTCCTTGCGGATACGGGGAGTTGGGGTACTAGGAGGTACTAGGAGGTCGGCTCGGGAACCTGTTCGAGTGCGGTCATGGCCCGCTCGGCGATCTGCTCCGGGCTGCCGGTGACGTCCACGGCGACGCCCGCCTCGTCCGCCTCCAGCGGCTGGAGCGTGGCGAACTGCGAGTCGAGCAGCGCGGTCGGCATGAAATGCCCGTGCCGGTGCGCCATCCGGTCCTCGATGAGGGCGCGGTCGCCGGTCAGATGCACGAAGACGACCCCGGGAGCCGCGGCCCGCAGCCGGTCGCGGTACGACCGCTTCAGCGCCGAGCTGCTGACCACCCCGCCGAGCCCCGCACGCCCGTGCGCCCAGGAGCCGATGGCGTCCAGCCAGGGCCACCGGTCCTCGTCCGTCAGCGCGTGCCCGGCCGACATCTTGGCGATGTTGGCCTGCGGGTGGAAGTCGTCGCCCTCGGCGTACGGAACGCCGAGCCGGGCCGCGAGCAGGGGACCGATGGTGGTCTTCCCGGTGCCCGCTACGCCCATGACCACGACGACATGGGGGGTACGCATCGCTGCCTCACTGTCTCCGTCGACACCTGATGTCGAGCTAACTGAAACCGATTAGGTACGACGAATTCAAGAGTCTGTGACATATAAGTCTGACTTTTTGATTCCGTGACGCGCCCCGTACGCTGAGTGCATGACCACTCCGGGCCGCGGGTTGCACGGCCGCGTACTCGACTCCCTCGGCCCCGCCATCACCGCGGGCGAGTACCCGCCGGGCAGCGTCCTGCGCACGGACGAACTCGCCAAGGACTTCGAGGTCTCCCGCTCCGTGATGCGCGAGGCGGTCCGCGTCCTCGAATCCATGCACCTGGTCGAGTCCCGCCGCCGGGTGGGCGTGACCGTGCGGCCCAAGGCCGAGTGGAATGTCTACGACCCGCAGGTCATCCGCTGGCGCCTGGCCGGCGCCGACCGCCCGCAGCAACTGCGCTCGCTCACGGTGCTGCGCTCCGCGGTCGAACCGATCGCCGCGGGCCTCGCCGCCAAGGTCGCCACGGCGGAGCAGTGCGCGGAACTCACCGAGTGCGCGATCGGCATGGTCGCCAACTCGCGAGGCCACAGGCTGGAGGCCTACCTCGTCCACGACGTGGCCTTCCACCGGGTGATCCTGGCCGCCTCCGGCAACGAGATGTTCGCCCGCCTGGGCGACGTGGTCACCGAGGTCCTGGCCGGCCGCACCCACCACGAGGTCATGTTCGAGGACCCCGACCCGGCCGCCGTCACCCTCCACGTCCAGGTGGCGGAAGCGGTCCGCGAGGGCGACGCGCTCCGCGCGGAAACCCTGACCCGCGAGATCACGGTGGGCGCGCTTCAGGAACTGGACATCCTCGCGCCGTAGAGCCTCAGTTGGCGTAGCCCTTCAGTCTTCGAGGAACTCCCCGTCGAGGTACACCCACGCCCCGTCGACCCGCTCGAACCGGCTCCGCTCATGGATCGCGCCGCCCCGGTACGAGGCCCGGAACGTCACGGTCCCCGCTGAGTGGAACGCCGACCCGCCACCCGTCTCCAGGATCTTCAGCCCCGTCCACCGCATCCCCGGATCGAGATCGAGCGGTTCGGCGGGCCGCGTCCGCGGATGCCAGGTGCGCAGCAGATACGGCGCGTCCAACCGCACGAAGGCGCTGTAGCGCGAGCGCATCAACGCCTCGGCGGTGGGGGCGGCGGCGGTGCCTGAGTGGTAGCGGCCGCAGCAGTTCTCGTAGGGGGCGGATAGCCCGCAGGGGCAGTTGGCGCGTGGGGTCATGGGCACATTGTGCCGGGGCTAGGCGAGGGGTTCCTCGGGGGTGACCCGGAGCGGCAACCGGACGTAGGCGTCCGCCCCGGGACCGGGCAGCCTGGTGCTTTCCTTCCCGTGCGTGAGGATCGCGTGGGCCAGGACGGGTGGCGTCGGATGCTCGGGCGGAGCGTCGTGCGCGGGCGCGGCCCCGATGAACTGGACGAGCAGGGCCCCGGTGACCCGGGTGCCGATCTGATTCACGAAGCTCGGCGGGAGGATCCACTCGACTCCCTGGTACAGGGTCTTGTCGACGGTGTCGTGGACTCGCCTGACGTACCACTCGTCGTTCTGTATCTGGGGCGCGCTGCGCGCGTTCAGATGGGCGGCCGCGGACGCCACCGCGTTGAGTTCGGGAAAGCCGGTCAGGCCGGCCGTGACCGTGCCGACGGCCGCCAGCACGGGGCCTGCCACCTGCAGGTCCTTGGCCAGTGTGTCCCGCCACGCCCGCTCCTCCTGCACCGGCGGCAGGTGGTACACGACGGCCTGGAGATCCTTCACCCGCCAGTCACCCTCGGCCGGGAACAGCAGGGTTACCTCCGTGCGCCGAGCGTCCCCCGAGTACCCGAGCGTCCAGACGTACAGATAGGCCGTGAAGGGGTGCGCCCCATCCGCGTCCGTGGCCAAGATCCGCTCCAGCGGGATGGACCGCGGCTCGGTCTCCCCGTAGACCTCCAGCCACTCACCCGTCTCCGTGGACCCCCGGTTCCATGCGGCTGCCATGACCTCACCCCCGTGACATCAACTGAAACTCCGTCAGTTACACACTCGCGCCACGGAGTACACCTTGACAACAGGGGCGGCCCCTCAGACCGCGATCCCCGTCTCAGCCGAAGGCATCGGAGGCAACGCACCCCGATACACCCACGCATCGAAGAGCTGGTCCAACGGCTCGGACGTGAACCGGGACGCGTGGGACGTGAACGTCGCTGTGGTCACCGTCCCGTTGCGGTGCTGGGTTGCCCAGCCGCGCAACATCCGGAAGAACGCGATGTCGCCCAGTGCGCAACGCACCGCGTGGACGGTGACGCCGCCGCGTTCGTAGAGGCGGTCGTCGAACATCGACTTGCGGCCGGGGTCGGCGAGCCGCAGGTCCTGGGGGAGTGTGGAGAGCAACCGGTGTGCGGCGGCGGCGTGTTGGTGGGCCGTGCGACCACCCGAGCGCTCGGACCAGAGCCACTCGGCGTACTTGGCGAAGCCCTCGTTCAGCCAGATGTGGCGCCAGTCGGCGATGGAGACGCTGTTGCCGAACCACTGGTGGGCCAGCTCGTGGGCGACGAGACGTTCCGAACCCCGGGCCCCGTCAACGTGGTTGGCGCCGAACAGCGACAACCCCTGTGCCTCGACGGGGACATCGAGTTCCTCCTCGGTCACCACGACCGCGTACTCGTCGAACGGGTAGGGCCCGAACAGGTCCTGGAACAGCTCCATCATCGCGGGCTGCCGTGCGAAGTCCCTTGAGAACTCCGGGAGTAGATCCGACGGGATGTGCCCGTGCTGCGGCACCCCGCCGAGCCCGGGGTCGCCCAGCAGCACCGTCTGGTACTTGCCGATCGACAGCCCGACGAGATAACTCGACGTCGGCGCCGACTGCTCGTACACCCACGTCGTCGTCGAAGCCTTGGTCGTCCGGGTCAGCAGCCGGCCGCCCGCCACCACCGCGTACGCCGACGGCGTGGTGATCGAGATCTGGTACGACGCCTTGTCTGCGGGGCGGTCGTTGCACGGGTACCAGGACGGCGCCCCGATCGGCTGGCTCGCCACCAGCGCCCCGTCGGTCAACTCCTCCCAGCCGAGGCCGCCCCAGGGGCTGGCGACCGGCTTGGGGTTGCCCGACCAGTGGACCTCCACGGTGAACGCGGCACCGGCCCGCAGCGGCTTCGCGGGCCGGACGCGCAGCCGGCCGCCGCGGTGCGTGTAGTGCGGCTGGCGGCCGTCCACCCGGATCCGGCCGATCTTGAAGTCGCCCAGGTTCAGCTGGAATTCGGGCAGCGGAGCACGGCCGGCTATGGCGTTGATGCGTGCCGTGCCGGAGAGACGGTTGGGGCCGGGACGGTAGTCCAGCGCGAGCTCATAGCGGTGCACCCGGTAGCGGGCATCGCCGTTTGCCGGGAAATACGGGTCCGGACCCGCCGCCTGCTGAACGGTCACTGCTGCGTCTGCTCCCTGCGCTGTGCTCGTATCCCGTACCCGTGCACCGCCCTCCGAAGCCGACGCCGCGTGACCTGTGTTCAGGGTCGCCATGACTCGATCGGATTGCCCAGCCAGCGGGTGTCGTCCGGGACGGACTCCGCCGCCATCACGAGCGATGCGGGACCCAGAGTGGTACGGGCCCCGACCACGCTGCCGGGCAGGACGATTCCGCCAGGACCCAGCGTCGCGCCCTCACGGAGGACCACAGTATCCGTCCGCAAGATCCGGTCGTGGAAGAGGTGGGTCTGGAGCACACATCCGCGGTTCACCGTGGAGGCGTCCTCCAGGGTCACCAGGTCGGTCTCGGGCAGCCAGTAGCTCTCCACCCAGACGCCCTTGCCGATGTGCGCGCCGAGCCCGCGCAGCCAGGCCGTCAGCACCGGTGTACCCGGCACGGAACCGGCCAGCCACGGCACCGCCACGACCTCGACGAAGGTGTCCGCCAGCTCGTTGCGCCATACGTAACCGCTCCACAGCGGGTGCTCGGCACCGCGGTGCCGCCCCACGAGCAGCCACTTGGCCACGATCGAGATCAGTCCGGCCGCGGCGCCCACCGCCAGCAGCACCAGCCCCGACAACAGCGGCGCCCACACCCCCAGCGCGCACAGCGCCGCCACCGTCAGCACGGCCAGCCCCGCCGAGCAGAACACCGGCACGATCCGGCACAGCTCCACCAGCCCGCGCGCCCACAGCAGCCGCGCCGGCGGGTCGTACGTCCGGCTCTGGTCGCCGCCGCTCGTGCTGCGCGGCAGCTTCACCGGCGGCAGCCCCAGATACGACGTGCCCTTCTTCGCCTTCTTCGGCGTCGCCGACAGCACCCCGACGAGCCCACCGTCCGGCACGCTCCGCCCCGGCGCGGTCATCCCGGAGTTCCCGAGGAACGCCCGCCGCCCGATCTCGGCCCGCCCGATGTGCATCCAGCCACCACCGAGTTCGTACGGCGCGGTCAACGTGTCGTCGGCCAGGAACGCACCTTCGCCGACCGTGGTCAGGCTAGGCAGCGCGAGCACGGTCGACACCTCGGCGCCGCGCCCGATCCGCATCCCGAGCAGCCGCAGCCACACCGGCGTGACGAGCCCGGCGTACAGCGGGAAGAGGGTCTCGCGGGAGAGGTCCATCAGTTGCGTCACGGTCCACGCCTGCCAGCCGATCCGGCTGTGCGTCGGGTGCGTCCCCTCGCGCAGGCCGAGGCTGAGCAGTCGTACACCGATGAGGATCAGCAGTGCGTAGGTCAGTCCGAAGGCGAGCGTCGCCGGGACCAGCGCGACCGCCGCGCCCCGCAGGGCCTCGCCGAGACCGTCACCGGGCGCGATGAACGCGCTCGCCACCAGCAGTGCGACGGCACCGGCGACCACCGGCAGCAGGGTCAGCGCGAAGCCCATCAGGCCGTACATCACACGCCAGTACGTGCCCCGCTGCGGGCGCTGCTTGGGCCAGTTGTGCTTGGCCTTGCCGAGCTTGACCGCGGGCGCGCCCGCCCAGCGCTGGCCGGTCGGGACCGTGCCGGTGACGGCCGAACCCGGCGCCACCTCGGCCCGCTTGCCCACCCGGGCGCCGGGGAACAGCATGCTGCGCGTGCCGACGACGGCGTGCGCGCCGACCTTGACCGGGCCGACCTCCAGGCGGTCGCCGTCCAGCCAGTAGCCGGACAGGTCCACCTCGGACTCGACGGCGGAACCGCGGCCCAGCTTGAGCATGCCGGTGACCGGCGGCAGCGAGTGCAGGTCTACGTCCGGCCCGATCTTGGCGCCGAGGGCACGGGCGTACCGCTCCAGCCAGGACCCGGTCAGCGCGGTCGCCCCGCTGAACTCGGCCAGCCGCTCCGCCGCCCACAGCCGCAGATGGACGCTGCCACCGCGGTCGTAGCGTCCCGGCTTCACGCCGCGCAGCAGGAGTCGCGCACCGCCCGCGGCGATCGCGAGCCGGCCGGGCGGGCTGAAGAGCAGGAGTGCGCCGGCGCCGACCAGCCACCAGGAGGCGGTCGGCAGCCACGCATAACCACCAAGGACGTTGCCGAGCGCGGCCAGTGCCACCGTCCAGCGCAGGCCGACCAGCGTGAACAGGGGGACCAGCGCGAGGAGTTGGATCACCTTGGCGCGCGTCGGCACCGGCGCGATCACCCGCGCGGTGCCGTCGCCCTGCGCCGAATCCTCCAGGTGGCGGGCCAACTTGCGCAGGGTCGGCTGCTGGTAGATGTCGAGGACGGCCGCGCTCGGGTACCGGGTGCGCAGCCGCGTCGTCAACTGGGCGGCGGCCAGGCTGCTTCCGCCGATCGCGAAGAAGTCGTCGGCCGCGCTGCCCACGGGGATGCCGAGGACCTCGGCCCACTGCTCCGCGAGCCAGGCCTCCGTGCCGTAGAGCTGCTCCTTGGCGCCGCCGGTCTCCATGCCTTCGAGCGGCCACGGGAGCGCGTTGCGGTCGACCTTGCCGGAGGTGCGGGTGGGGAGATCCTCGACCGGCGCGATCAACGGCACGAGGGCGGCGGGCAGTTCGGCGCGCAGCTTCTCGACAGCGGCGGCCTGGTCCCAGCCCTCCTGGGTGACGACATAGCCGACGAGGAGCTGGTTGCCGCTGCGCGCGGTACGCACGGCGGCAGCCGCACCCGCGACTCCGGGCAGGGCCTGAAGCGCCGTGTCGACCTCGCCCAGCTCGATCCGGCGCCCGCCGAGCTTGATCTGCTCGTCGGCCCGGCCGAGGAAGATCAGCCCCTCGGGCTCGGCCTTGACCAAGTCGCCACTGCGGTACGCCCGTTCCCAGCCCAGCGATTCGAGGGGCGCGTACTTCTCCGCGTCCTTCTCGGGGTCGAGGTACCGGGCGAGCCCGACGCCACCGATCACCAACTGCCCACTGCCGCCCATCGGTACGGGCACCCCGGCCTCGTCGACGACGGCCAACTCCCAGCCGTTCAGCGGCAGTCCGATACGGATCGGCTCGGCGCCGGTCATCAGGGAGGCACAGGCCACGACGGTCGCCTCGGTCGGCCCGTACGTGTTCCAGACCTCACGCCCCTCCGTGACCAGCCGCTGCACCAGCTCGGGCGGGCAGGCCTCACCGCCGAAGATCAGCAGGCGTACGTCGTTCAGCGCCTCGGGCTCCCAGAGGGAGGCCAGGGTCGGCACGGTCGAGACGACGCTGATGTCCTGCTCGACCAGCCAGGGGCCGAGGTCGGCGCCGCTGCGCACCTGGGAGCGCGGCACGGGCACCAGGCAGGCGCCGTAGCGCCAGGCCAGCCACATCTCCTCGCAGGACGCGTCGAACGCGACGGACAGCCCCGCCATGACCCTGTCACCCGGACCGATGGGGTCCTCGGTGAGGAACAGCGCCGCCTCGGCGTCGACGAAGGCCGCCGCGCTGCGGTGTGTGACGGCGACACCCTTGGGCTTGCCGGTGGAGCCGGAGGTGAAGATGATCCACGCGTCCTGCTCGACACCGGGCCGGGCGGCCGGGGCGTCACTGCGCCCGAGGACGGTCAGCGCGTGCTCGGCGCCGATGACGGCCCGCACGTCCGCCTCGCCGAAGACCAACTCGGCCCGCTCGTCGGGGTCCTCGGCGTCCACGGGGACGTAGGCGGCGCCGGCGGCCAGCACGGCGAGGATCGCGACGTAGAGATCGTTGGTACCGGACGGGACGCGCACGCCGACCCGGTCGCCGAGGCCGACACCGGCCGCGGCCAAAGTGCGGCGCAGGGTCTCCACCTCGACGGCCAGCGCACGGTAGGTGAGGCGGACGGTGCCGTCGTCCAGGGCGAGCTCGTCGGGGTACGACCGCACCGACGCGTCGAGGATGTCGACGAGCGTGCGGGCCGAGGCGGCGGGCGCCGCGGAGAAACGTGCCGTATCGCCGAACTGTGTGCGGATCTCATCGTCGAGCAGTCCGAGAGCACTGCTCTCGTGTATGGCTGCCATCGGTCCTCGCGTCTCGAACCCGGTAACTTCCGGGGTGCTGGCGGGCCCGCAGGTATGCCTGGGGTTGTCCAGCTCCAGCTCCGTTCCGTAACAAGCCGGAAATTTTAGTACGACGCTAGGCTCCGGGCCTGCCGACGGCCACTCGGGGGAGCCGAACGGAGGCGCTCCGTGAGCGTCCGGCAACGCTCTGACCTGGTGATCTTCGAACCGAAGGAGACATCCCCCACAAAACCGGCGAGGGCCGCGACCAATGGTCGCGGC
>NZ_JBHXME010000196.1:0-18347 GCF_042721125.1 Streptomyces sp. NPDC058469 | reverse complement strand
GGGGTTGTGGTGGGTTTGTTTTTTTTTATAACAGCCGGCATGGCACTAATTGTCGGTGGGGGGTGGGGCGTTGGCCCCGCCCAACGCCCTTGCGTATCCGCCTACTTCTGGAAGGCTTTCACCTGGCAGGCGTTTTCGATCTCGTTGAAGTGCGGAGGATTCGGCTGGCTCGGGTCGAAGGAGTAATCGGAGTCGCCGACCATGGTGACCCTGACGCCGTGGGCTTTCAGGCACTTCACCCAGACCCGCAGGTCGTCGGAGTAGTCCGGATTCTTGGCCGGGTCCAGCTCCGGCGGTGTAATCGGCTGCTTCGACGCGCAGGCCTTCGCTCCGGCCTTCTCGGCCGGGGTGGTCGGCGCACCCTTCAGCGGCCCGCCCTTCGCCCTCAGGCAGGCGTACCAGCTGTCCCACATCCGGTTGGTCTCCTCGGCGGAGCTGTCCAGCCGGATAACGGGGCGGCCGGCGTCGGGGTCCGTTGTCCGCGTCGGTGTCCCAACTGCCTTGCCCGGGCTCGCGATCGAGGCGACATCGCTCTCGCCGGCACTGCTTCCGTCACTCCCGCTGCCTGAGCCGCCGCCACCGCACGCGGTGAGGACGACAAGGCCCGTTGCGCCGATGGCGGTGAACAGGGCTGCCCGCGCGGAGCGGCCGGGAACCGGCCAGCTGCGATGAGAGGGGTTCGTCATGGCGGCCACTGTGGCCGAACAATATGAGGGTCCTGTCAGGTTGTTGACAAGGGCCTGTCTGAAACCGGCCGGGCAGCCGGCCCCGGGCCTCCGTACGAATAGTCGGTTGCCGACAGGGAGGCGCCCGGCAACGGCGTAGCCATCGCGATCGGGCATGGGCCGCCCACGACCGATGGGACAAAACTGATGCTGGCTTTCGCGGCGGCTGTGCTCTTGGGCATCGCCTTCATCATCCACGCCACCGTCACGTCGACCGACGTGATCTTCAGTTCGACGAGCCTGCTGGACCTCGGCCTCACGCTGCTCGCCCTGCATGTGGCCGGTGTCGGGACCGGTTGGTCCGGCAGGGGCCGCAGCCGTCGTCGCTGAGCGGCGTTCACCGACCATCACACGGCGCAGGAAGCAGGGAGTTGAGGAGACCGGTCATGATCCAGGCAGCGGACGTCCGAGAGTGGCGTAATCACGATGTCGTTGATGACGGCGGGCAGCGGATAGGCGTACTGGAAGCCGTGTACGTGGACACCGCCACCGATGAGCCGTCCATGGCCACCGTCAGGACGGGGCTGCCCACCCGGCGCCGGCTGGTCTTCGTCCCCCTCGACGACGCGATCGTCGGTCCGGGCTACCTCAAGGTCCGGTACGCCAGGGCGGAGGTGCGGAAGGCTCCGTCGATCGGCACGGACGACGTACTCCCGGCCGGGGACATCGAAGACTTCGCCTCCGAGGCAGATGCAAACGATCATTGCCACGTCGACTCTCCGACATACGACTGCATCGCGCCAGAGTCGGACTCGCTGGTGATTGCATTCATGAGGTGAGCGGAGAGCTCTCGGCTGCACAGCGGTCACAGGCCTCGGTGCGAGAGAGTGATCGTGGGCCTGGTCGGGTTGCCGGTCGACCACGGGTGAGGCGGCGGACCATGATGCCGATCATCGCCCAGCGGATCATCGTCTCCGAGTGGGCGGGGCTGGTCTCATAGTCCCTGGCGAGGCGCCGGTGGGCGGTAAGCCATGAGAAGGTGCGCTCCACCGCCCACCGCTCGGGCTGGACCTGGAAGCCGCGCTGGTCAGGATCCTTGCGGACGAACTCCAGCTCACGGCCGAGGATCTGGGCGGTCCAGTCGACCAGACGGCCGGCGAAGCCCTGGTCTGCCCAGACCTTCCGGACCCCGGGGTGGTCGAGCCTGGTCCACAGTAACGGCCGCTTCGCGCCGTCGCGGTCCTGGATGCTCGCCGCGACGACGTGGACGGCCAAGAGCAGGCCGAGGGTGTCGGTGACGATGAATCTCTTGCGGCCCTTCACCTTCTTAGCCGCGTCGAAGCCCCTGGTTGCAGCTGGGACGGTATCGGCGGTGCGGACGGACTGCGAGTCGATCAAACCCGCGCTGGGCTCCGCGTCGCGACCGTCAGATTTACGGACCTTGCCTCGTAAGGCGTCATGGATGCGCTCAACGGTGCATTCGTCGTGCCACCACGTGAAGTACCAATACGCCGTCGGCCACGGAGCGAAGTCCTTCGGCAGCTGCCGCCAGGCGCACCCGGTCCGCACCACGTAGAAGATCGCGTCGACGATCCGCCGCCGCGGATGCTTCTCCCGCCGGCCACCCTTCGGACCCACCGCGCCCGCGGGAGCAACGGCTCCACCAACGCCCACCGCTCATCCGCCAGGTCCGACGGATACCCACCCCCAGCACCGCTCACAGCATGCTCAACGAACACTCCAGCAACGGGGTACGGCAGATCTCGAACACGGTCTCAGATCCGGGACGCCGGAACCACACCCACCGGCCCGGGCCAACTGCTCGGTGAGGCGGTCCGTTTACCGTCAACCGCCGTGCCAGATCCCGGAGATGGCCCTCCCGGAAGACCCACAGTAAGATTCCGAATAACCATAACGGGCGTTTTCCGAATTGCACCCGTCAAAATCCCCATCACCTCAGCCAGGCAAATCCAATTCAGAAAGCGCACGCGTTCATTTCACACTCGACTCAGGCCACCCCCGAGTAGCCGCCAGCAATTCCCTCGCCCCCTCCAGACACTTCGCCGGATCCACCGGCACCGCCTGCAACCCCGGCAGCAGCATCATCCACAGGTCGCTCACCGCCTCCTCGATGTTGCGGCGGTCGTCCAGTGCGTCGGAGACGGTGTGCACGCCGAAGAAGCTGGAGACGAGGACCCGCGCGGCGCGCTCGACATCGACGCCGGGGGCGAGTTCCCCGGCTTCCGCGGCGGCGGTCAGCATGCGGGTGGTCGCGTCGATCCACCCCACGAAGGGCCGGGGCAGGGAAACAGGGATGGTTCTGCGCTCGCTCCAGAGTCTGTTCCCGGCGCGGACGATCACGTTGTCGCGGAATTCCCGCGCGACGGCGAGGCTCAGGCCCACCAACCGGTCAAGAACGGGGCCCTCCTGGGATTCCCAATGCTCCACATAGCGCGGCCATTCGGCGAAGTGGGCTTCCAGAACACCCCGGGCCAGCCCTTCCTTGCTGCCGAAATGGAAATAGATCGCCCCGCTGGTGAACCCGCTCGTACGCGCCACGTCGCTGATGCTCGTACCGACGTACCCGTGCTGTTCGAACAGCACCGCGGCCGTCGCCAGAACAGCCCGTCTAGTGGCCTCCGCACGTTCCTGCATATTCTCGGTCGCCCCTGTCCTGCGTGCCGGATCGTCTTTTCCGGTGAATCTAGCCGACAGGGCGCTGGTTCCCGCGCGTATGCCAGAGAACCATAGCTTCTATTATTTAATGACTGAATCACACTCTCTCGCACCACCCGAAGCCGGTCCGGAACAGCTGACGCTGAGCTGGGACAGCTGCGTGTCCCGGACTCTCGTGCACCGGAACGCGGTCGCCGAAGTCCTGCTCACCGACGCCCGCGCGCTGCCCGACGGTCGTTTCCTCCTCGCCGCGCAGTGGCCACGCTCGTATGCCACGTCCACCACGGTCACTACGTCCGGTACCGGTTCCGACGAGCGGCACGATCCGATGCTGGCCGCCGAGACCATCCGCCAGGTCGGCCTGTACATCTGCCAGCGCTTCCTCGGCGCCCCGAGCACGAGCAAGCCCATCATCAGAAGTGTCGGATTCCAGCTCGACAACAGCACGGAACCGGTGGTCGGTTACGGCGCCACCGACGTCCTGTGCCGGGCGGAGGTGTTCGACGTGCGCCACGTCGACGACGTGCCGTGGCCGGCCGCGCTGAGCGTACGGATCCAATTCTCCGCCGCCGGGCGGGAGTTCGGCTCGGCATTCGGACGCGTCCGCGTCCTGTCCGAGGAGGAGTACGAGACGTTCCGCGGTCCGAATGCCGCCGCCGGCCCCGTTCCGGACGCCGTGCACCGACGCCCCTCACCCACCGAGGTGTCGGTCCTCTCCCCCGGCGACGTGATGCTCGTCCGCGACCCCTCCGGAACCTTGCTGGTGGCACCCGCCGACCTACGCCACCCACGATTCTTCGACCACCCAAGCGACCACGTACCCGGCATGGTCCTGCTGGAGGCCGCCCGACAAGCGGCGTGCCTGGCAGGCGCCTCCCCCGGCCGACTGAACGGCTGCCACATGCAGGCCCTGCGCTTCACCGAGTGGAACGCACCCGTCCACGTCGAATGCGGGCCCGCGGAGGACGGCTGGGCCTTCCAGGTCACCCAGAGCGGCGATACGACCGCCTCCGGCACACTGTCGTTCGCGACGAAGGGGTAACTCCCCCTCACGGTCGCGGCTTGACGTTCACCCGGTTCAACAGACCAGCGCTTCCTCACCCGTTGTCGGCCCGCGATGGACGCCTGTTCGCTTGAGGGACGGGCGGCCATCGCAAAAGGCACCTAGCGCCAGGCACCAGGTTCATCCCCGAATGCGACACCGCGACCGCAGACAGTCTCCGGCCGGGCACCCTCAACTCCCTTTCCAGAACGCGTGTTTCATCCAAGCGCCCGAGCAGCGAGAGTACGTCCACCAGCCGCAGCCGGGTCGGTGCAGCGCCCCGGCGATCGTCCGAAGCACGGACAGTTGGCGCGCACTCGAACCCGAGCCACTCCGCCACCACTTGGGCCACGGTCGACTTCCCGACGTCGGACGTCCCGCCGATCAAGACCACCCGCACATCGCGCACGCCAATGAGTGCCCACCATCGACCCGATCTTCTACCCTTTTCCGGGGCTCTTGAGCAGGGGGATCGACAATGAGCATGTACTTCAACGCCGGTGACGAGACGCTCTGGAACCCGTCGAGCGCTGCCGGGCGCCTCTTCCTACGGCAGCTTGAGGTCTTCGAGGCGGAGCTGAACCTGCCCTCAGGAATCGGCCAAGGCAAGTATTGGGGCGACCCGGACACGCTTGAGGTCGATCCGGCCGCCTACGCGGAGTTCGTACGCGCCCTGGTCGCCTGGCACTTCCGGACAGGGCACTCCGTGATCCGCGCGCTCTCCGAGGGGTTCGCGGCGACGGCCGTCGCACTCGCGCGGCGTGCCGGAATCGAGGTGGAGATCCCCGAACCGGAATCCGGCCTCATGGACGGTGGCATCCACCTCGGCATACAGGACCCCGGCACACCCCGGACCACGTCAGCCGCCGTCGTCACCACGCTGGACACCCGGGCCCGGGAGATGGACCGCAGCATGGCCCGCTGAACCGGCGCACCGAGGACCAGGACACCCCTCGCCGCCCCAACAGTGCCTCACAGACGCGCCCGCGATCAGACCAACACCGTCTCCACATTCGACGGAATCGCGCTCAACGCCTTGCTGACGGGACAGCGTTGCTCCGCGGTCGCGGCGGCCCGGCGCAGTTCCTCCTCGGTGATTCCCGGCACGGCGGCCTGGACCCTGATGTTGATGAGCGTGAATCCGGTGCCGACGCTCAGGGTCGCGTCGCATTCCGTGGTCACGCTGCTCGGTGGGGTACCGGCCTCCGTGAGGACGTGGGACAGCATCATCGTGAAGCAGGCTCCCTGAGCAGCGGCGATCAGCTCCTCCGGGGACGTCTGTCGCTTGGGCGGGATCGGGCTGAGGGGATAGCGCAGATCCGGGGAAGCCGCGCCCGAGCCGAAACTCATACGGCCGACGCCCTCGCTCAGGGGACCCCGCACCCGGATCGTCGCCCTCGCCCACGTCTCCAACGTGCTCGGCACCGTCCTCCCGGTCCGCGCGATGGCCGACGCCGCACACGCCCACGGCGCGGTCGTCCTCGTCGACGGCGCCCAGGCAGTCCCCCATCTACGCGTCGACGTGGGCGAGTTGGGCGCCGACTTCTACGTCCTGTCCGGCCACAAACTCTTCGGCCCGACCGGAATCGGTGTCCTGTACGGCCGTTCGGAACTCCTGGAGGAGATGCCACCCTGGCAGGGCGGCGGTTCGATGATCACCTCCGTCAGCTTCGAGCACACCCAATACGCCCCGCCCCCGCAGAAGTTCGAGGCGGGCACCGGCCACATCGCCGGCGCGATCGGGCTCGGCGCCGCCGTCGACTACCTCGAATCCATCGGCCTCGACGCGGCCCACGCCCACGAGACGGCACTCGTCGCGTACGCCCGGCGACGACTCACCGACGACGTGCCCGGCCTACGCCTGCTCGGCCCCCCGAACGGCGTCGGCGTGACAACCTTCACCGTCGACGGCGCCGACCCCGCCCAGATCGCCAGGACGCTGGACGCCGCCGGCATCGCGGTCCGCGCCGGCCACCACTGCGCCCAGCCCGTCCTACGGCGTTACGGCCTCACCGCCGCCGTACGCCCCCTCCTTCGCCTTCTACAACACCCACGACGAAGTCGACCAGCTCGTACGGGAGTTGAGCCCTGGCCAGGGAGGCCAAGTGACGGCTCTCAGACGCACCCGGGAAGGCCGACCACGAAGTCCCCTCAGGCCGGTGCACGCCTGCTCATGACCATGCCGGAACTCGTACCGGAACTCGGCCCCGTACGGAGGGCGGGCGCAGCCCTCGGCGCCGAGGGCCTCGGAAAGGACGAGGTCCTGACGGGCAGTCGCACACAGCGGGCAGCGGTCCGAAGGGAGTTCTCGGCCTGCCCCTGGAGCGCATCAACCTGGTCGGTGGCTTCGGATCGCCGTGCGCCCGCGCGGCCGTACCGTCGAACGTCCGGCCTACGCCCCCGGCTGACCGCACTGCTCGACAGTCACGGCCCCCTGTGCTCACCCCTGGACACCTGGCACGAGGCCCTGCCGCTCCCCCTGCCGAGCCCAGGCGACTTGCTCACCGTCCCCAACGTCGGCGCCTACGGCCTGACAGCCGCCCTGCTCGGTTTCCTCAGCCACCAACCGGCCGCCGAAATCTGCGTCGAGGGCGACACCGTGGTGAGCGCGACCCGCCTCCAACTCCAGCGGAATGCCCTCACCCCGCGTACCCGCTCGCTTTGACGCGTCCCTACCCTTGGACGGGACGCCTCCTCGGGCCATGCCAGGGCGAGGCGGGGGCCGTACGGTCCGGTGGCAGGCTGGTGTCCATCGCCGAACCCGGCGTTCCCGGTTCCACGGACGTCTTCGCCCGCATGGACCGCGCCGACCTCACGGCGGTCACCGTGCTGGCGGAGGCCGGTCTGCTCTCCGTGCGCGGCGGCGCGGTCTTCCCGCTGGCGAAGGCCGCTGAGGCACAGCGCGCCTTCGCCACCGGGAACCTCACCGGCAAGGTCGTCTCGAGATCGGCTGAGCCGCCGGCCCTGGTCCCGAGCCGCCACCCTGGCCGTCATCGGAGACGAGAAGACGGTCACGGCCGACCGAGCCCTCACCCTCGGCCCGGCTACGCCGCCTTCCGCTCCCCGCCGCGTCCACGTTGCCCGAGCACATAGCCGGCCTGGAGGCGCGTCCTGGCTCCCAGGGCGTCCATGAGATCGGCGATGCGCCGTTGGCAGGTGCGCAGGGAGATGTCCAGTCGGCGGGCGATCCCCTTGTCTTCGAGGCCGTTGAGCAACATCCGCAGAATGGCCTCGTCGATCAGGACCGAGGTGGACCGTGCGCTGTCGTGGTCGTAGCTGCCGTCGAAGGGCCGTGCCTCGCCCCACGCGCCGGTCAGGGTGCGCTGCAGCGCCGCGACCACGGACTGCTCGCGCACGACGCTGAGCCCCGGCCCTTCCACGACGGGGACCACGGCGACCTCGGCGTCGACGACCAGCAGCCACGCCGGAGCGGAGACGGCCGTGCGCACCTGCCCTCCGTCCCCGATCAGCGACTCCACCCGCTCGCGCACCCGTACGTCGAACCTGGCAGCCTCCGGCAACAGCACCCTGAGGAGATCGGAACGCGTCCCCGCGCTCCGCAGCCATGCCCCGCGGTCCAGGTCCGCGGGTTCCTCCGAGGGATCCAGGGTCGGCAGGGAGAACAGGATCTCCCGCTTCGCCTCGACCGTGATCGTGGTGAGGATCCCCCGTGCGGCTCTCGGGTCCTCGATGCGTTGCACATGCGGATGGTGTGGCTCACCCGAGAAATTGGCCCGGTACAGCGGCAGCAGGCTGTGCATCTGCTGCCGCAGCCGCTCCAGTTCGTGCTGACGCTGCCGTAGCGCGTCGTCCTGCATCGCCAGCAGTTGCAGGGAGGCGGACATCGGGTTGACGGCGACGTAGGCGTAGGTGCAGCCGTGCACCAGATGCAGGAGCCGCAGCCGGATGAGATCGTCGATGGCCGCTGCGGCCTCCGCCTCGGAGATGCCGAGATCTCGTACGCACCGTTGTATGTCGACGTACTCACTTCGTAAGGCGAGCGTGTACACGTCGCTTGTCGCGGTGCCCGCCTGTGGGACGTCCGGCAGATCCGTTATGCCGTCGAAGCTCACGGTTCGTCTCCCCCTCGTAATCGTGCCTGACGCAAGTCTGTGGCTGCCCGGCCAGGGCGTCCACCATGGATTCTTCAACAGGAACAGATCTTGTGCCGAACCCTCGCGCGCTTTGTTCACCGTCCCGCAACACCCGTGCAGCGCATGCCGGTTGACCGCGTCCATCACACCCCGGATGGCAGCGGCAGAGACAAGGAGATTCATGAGTAACCGTCAGCCCGAGGCACGCTTACAGGGCCTCTGGTCCGACCTGGTTCCCGTCGCCGCCGCGCCGGAGAGGCCCGTGGCCTCACGCGGCAACGTCCTGGGGCGGATCCGCTTCACGGACGCCCCTGCCGAAGCCGCCCTGGACGACGCCGCTCCGCTCCTGACCACCCACATGACCAACGAGCACGTCCGTCCTGTCGAGGAGATCTGGCGGACCGCTCTCCCGGTACGGACCGGCACCGCCGACGACGCCGTCTTCGCCGAGGACGGCGAGCACCTCTTCTACGCGGTACGCCTCGGCCCTCAAGCCGTGTACCGCCGGCCGGTGCGTGAACTGTACGAGAACGCCCTGCGGTTCACCTGGGAGCGCGGCTACACCGACCTGGTCCGCATGTGGAACCTCATCGGCGGTATCACCAGCCCGAACGCGGACGGCCTGGAGATCTACCGGGACTTCTGCATAGGCCGGGCGGAGGCGTTCGCCGCCTTCGCCGACCGCTTCCCCCAACTGTCGGCCGCCACGGGCATCGGCACCCTCGGCCCGGGCGTCGACGTCTGCTTCCTCGCGGCGAAGCCGGGTCGGGCCGTACACCTGGAGAACCCCCGGCAGACGCCCGCCTACAAGTACCCCTCCCAGTACGGGCCGAAGTCGCCGAGCTTCGCCCGGGCCACGTTCCTGAAGGACGTCGGCGCGCCGGAGTCCGTGACGGGAAGCCTCTTCGTCTCGGGCACGGCCAGCATTCTGGGCGACGACACGGTGCACGCCGACAACGTTGCCCTGCAGACCGAGGAGACGCTGCGCAACATCGAGGCGCTCGTCGGCGGCGACAACCTCCGCGCCCACGGCCTGGACGGTGCCGGGTACGACGTCAAGGACCTCGACCAGGTCAAGGTCTACGTACGCGACGCCGAGCACCTTCCCGTCGTACAGAACATCTGCGATTCGACGCTCCCCGCCGACACGGACATCTCGTATTTCAACGTCGCGGTCTGCCGGCCCGACCTGCTGGTCGAGATCGAGGGAGTGTGCAGGTGACGGACATCCTCACGGACATACCCGCCGCTCCGGCCGAGACCGTCCTGGCGGACGGCAACCTCTCCGTACGGCTGGAGGACCTCGCGCGGCAGAGCGGCTGGCTCGGCCGGACCGCGTATCTCCAGGGCACGCACCGCTATTCCTACGGCGAGGTGTACGAGCAGGTGCGCCGCACCGCGGGCGCTCTGCGACGACTTGGTGTCGGGCGCGGGGACCGGGTGCTGCTGGCGCTTCCCGACAGCGTCGCCTTCGTGGTGACGTTCCTGGCCGTCCTGCGGGTCGGCGCCGTGGCCGTACCGGTGAACACGTTCTTCCACGCCGACGAGTTGCGCTCCAGCGAGGAGCTCGCCGAGGCCTCGCTGGTCGTCGCCGACGCGTCGCTCCGCGAGGAGTTCCGCGGCCGCAGCGTGACCCCGAGGGAACTGACGGAGGCCTACGACCCCGCCCACGCCGGCGCTCCGGAGCCTCTCGCGTCCGATGCCCCGGCCTTCGCCGTGTTCACGTCCGGCACCACGGGCGCGCCTCGCCTGTGCTTCCACGACCACGGCGACGCCCTCCACTTCGACCGGGCGATCGGCGGCGTCCTGACGCTCCGTCAGGGCGAGGTCTGCTACTCGGTGTCGCGGATGTACTTCGCCTACGGGCTGGGCAACTCGGTCCTGCTCCCGCTGCAGCGCGGCGCGGTGACCGTACTGTCCCCGCAGCGCGCGGACGAGACGAGCGTCCCGCAGATCCTGGAACGCCACGGAGTGAGCGTCTTCTACGCCCAGCCCAGTTTCTACGCCAGGCTGCTCGCCCGCGGGGCCGCCGACCTGCTGGGCCGGCTGCGGCTCGCTCTCGTGGCCGGGGAGACACTGCCCCGGCCTCTGGAGGACAGGCTGCGCCGCGTCCTCGGACCGCGTCTGCTCAACATCTGCGGCACCAGCGAGATCGGGCATGCCGTGCTGGCCAACGGCCCGGACGAGATCCACCCGTACAGCCTGGGCCGCATTCTTCCGCCGTACCGGGTGCGCGTCGTCGACGACGCGGGCGACGTCGTGCCGGCGGACGAGGTCGGGCAGTTGCAGATCTCCGGCCCCGGTATCGGCCCCGGTGTGCGGCGGGGCGGCCTGCCGCCGCACCGGCTCGGCCCGGACGAGTGGTTCGCGACCGGGGACTCCGCGCGCGTGGACGGCAAGGGTCTGGTGTGGCTGCTGGGGCGTGTCGACGACATCGAGATCGTCGCCGGAGCCAACGTCCATCCCATCGAGGTGGAGGACCTGATCACCGGTATCGCCGGAGTACGTGAGGCCGCGGTCTGCTCGGTGCGCCGGGCCGATGGCACGACGAGCCTGCGCGCGTACGTCGTCGCCGAGCCCGGAGTGGACCGGCCCGCCGCGTTGGCGGCCGCCATCCGGTCGACCACCGCGGCGAAACTCACCTGGTACAAGGTCCCCGAGGACGTCGAGTTCATCGGCGCGTTGCCCCGCAACAGCACAGGAAAGATTCTCCGCCGCGTCCTGCGCGGAGCGAACAGGGAGTTGCCCGATGGCACAGCATGAGACGTCCCCGGCCACCGCGAAGACACCACCGAGCGCGTTGGTCGCCGCAGTACTCACCATGGTGTTGTGGGCCTCGGCATTCGTGGCGATCCGGCACATCGGCGAGAGTGTCCGACCCGGCCCCCTCGCGCTCGGCCGTCTCCTCATCGGTGCCGTCGCGCTGCTCGCCGTCGTGGGGTTTCGGCGTGAGGGGCTGCCGCCGCGTGCCGCGTGGCCCGGGATCGCGGGCATGGGCGTGTTCTGGTTCGGGCTGTACATGGTGGCGCTGAACTGGGGCGAGCAGCACACGGACGCGGGTACGGCGGCCCTGCTCATCGGCGCCGGTCCGCTCCTCGTCGCGCTGCTCGCCGGGTTCCTGCTGCACGAGGGCTTCCCGCGTCCCCTGCTCATCGGCCTCGCGGTGGCCTTCGTGGGTGCGGCACTGGCGGGCGCTTCCAGCGGGGGCGGCGATTCGGCCGTCCTCGGTGTGCTGCTCTGCCTGGCAGCGGCGGCGGGTCACGCCGTCGGCGTCATCTTCCAGAAGCCCGCGCTCTCCCACGCGTCACCATTGCAGGTCACCGCCTACGCCAGCACGATCGGTGCCGTCGCCTGCCTGCCCTTCGCGGGTCAGCTCGTCACGGATCTGGGCAACGCGTCCGCCGGGAGCTGGGCGGGAGTGGTGTATCTGGGGCTGCTTCCGACGGCGCTGGCCTTCTGGACGTGGTCGTACGCTCTGGCACACATGCCGGCGGGGCGCCTGGGAGCGGTGACGTACATCGTGCCCGCCCTCACCGTGCTGCTGGCCTGGCCGACGCTGGGAGAGTTCCCGTCCGGTCTGGCGCTCGCCGGAGGTGCGCTGTGCCTGCTCGGCGTGGGGCTCTCGCGCCGACAGCCGCGGACCGCACCCGAGACGGCCTCGTCGGCCCCTGAGCCGCCGTTCGCCGAGCCCGCAACCGTCGGCGAGGGGCGCGGGGAGACGGCCGACGTCTCAGGACCGGCACGGGCGCAGGACTGACCACCACCGGGATCCGCCCGCGCCGAGTCCCCCTCCCCGGCGCGGGCGGATCGCCGGACCCTGCTCAGACCCTCAGACCCTCAGACCGTCAGTTCCAGGGCCGACCACAGCTCGCGCCCCACGTCCGTCGGCGGGATGTGCGCCGCAGGACCCTCCGGGTGGCCGGACGGCAGTCCTCCGTACGGCTCCGGCGTCCGCGCCGTTCTCTCCTCGGAGGCATTGGGCAGCGGAAGTCCCCCCAGAAAGCAGCCGACCGCGAGCAGACCCGGCGTCCACCGGGCGAACGCGTCGGCCCATCGGCGTGCGCGTCTCACGATGCGCTCACCGCAACGGAGCCGTCGGCCACAGCGGTTCGGTCGCACGGTGTTCGGCCTCACGCAGGACGCGCAGCACGGTGCGGCCGGTCAGTGCCTCGAGGTCGGGCCGGGACCAGCCCCGGTCGGCGAGTTCGCGCAGCAGTACCGGGTAGCCGGAGACCTCGGCGAGGCCGGCGGGCTGGTGGTCGACGCCGTCGTAGTCGCCGCCGAGGCCGATGTGGTCCCAGCTGGCCACCTCGCGGGCGTGCTCGACGTGATCGCCGACCTGAGCCACCGCCCGTCCCGCTCCGCACGACCCCGCTGCCATCGAGGCGACCTTGGAGCCGCATATACTCCGTGATCACGACATCACCTGGCCCTGGCCTCGCATCCCAGCCCGGCTGTCCTGCGCCCGGCAGCTGGACGCGGGCAAGGCGGAAACGGTTGTGAAGGCAGAAACGCCTAGGGGAATGAGGGGCGGCGGGCGGCAGCAAATAGCCCAAAGTCTCCTCGCCGGGTCGGGGAGACGGGTGGTTCGGGCACTGCGAAGACCGTATCGCCCTTGCCGCCCCGTAGTCTTCGTGGTGTCTACGGCGTCACATAGCGGGCGCCAAACCACTGGAGGCAACACCGCATGCTGATCGCTCAGCGCCCCTCGTTGACCGAAGAGGTCGTCGACGAGTTCCGCTCCCGGTTCGTGATCGAGCCGCTGGAGCCGGGCTTCGGCTACACCCTTGGCAACTCCCTGCGTCGTACGCTCCTCTCCTCGATCCCGGGTGCGGCCGTCACGTCCATCCGTATCGACGGTGTGCTGCACGAGTTCACCACCGTGCCGGGCGTCAAGGAGGATGTCACCGACCTGATCCTCAACATCAAGCAGCTCGTCGTGAGCAGCGAGCAGGACGAGCCTGTCGTGATGTACCTGCGCAAGCAGGGTCCGGGTCTGGTCACCGCCGCCGACATCGCGCCCCCGGCCGGTGTCGAGGTGCACAACCCCGATCTCGTCCTCGCCACGCTCAACGGCAAGGGCAAGCTGGAGATGGAGCTGACCGTCGAGCGCGGTCGCGGCTACGTCTCCGCCGTGCAGAACAAGCAGGTGGGCCAGGAGATCGGCCGTATCCCGGTCGACTCCATCTACAGCCCCGTGCTGAAGGTCACGTACAAGGTCGAGGCGACCCGTGTCGAGCAGCGCACCGACTTCGACAAGCTGATCGTCGACGTCGAGACCAAGCAGGCCATGCGTCCCCGTGACGCCATGGCATCCGCCGGCAAGACCCTGGTGGAGCTGTTCGGTCTGGCGCGTGAGCTCAACATCGACGCCGAGGGCATCGACATGGGCCCGTCCCCGACGGACGCCGCCCTTGCCGCTGATCTCGCCCTGCCGATCGAGGAGCTTGAGCTCACCGTTCGGTCGTACAACTGCCTCAAGCGCGAGGGCGTCCACTCGGTGGGTGAACTCCTGGCACGTTCCGAGGCCGACCTGATGGACATCCGCAACTTCGGTGCGAAGTCCATCGACGAGGTCAAGGAAAAGCTGGCCGGCATGGGCCTCGGCCTCAAGGACAGCCCTCCCGGACTGAACCTCGGCGCCGCTGCCGACGCCTACGGCGCCGACGACGACGTGGACGCGGGTTTCGTGGAGACCGAGCAGTACTGAGTGCTGCGCTGCGCCGGCCTTGGTGACACTTCGCGGACGGGGACAGGGAAACCTCCGCACTGTCCCTGCCCGGAGGGAAACCTCGGCCGGCTCCGCGCCCGCGCGCAAACCCCTGGTGAAGGCGGCCGCCGACAAAACGGCGCGCCTCCCGCACTTCACGTACGACCCGCTGCTCGGTCGGTACCTGCCACACGCGGGCTTACGTAAAGCGCCTGGCCACGGAGAGACTTTCGAAAGTCCCGCTCAGGGTTCGGGAGTCCGTTCCACGGGAGGGGGCCTGCGGCTGTAGTGGGCTCCCCTCGTGCCGTAGCGGGCGAGGTGGAGGGTCTCATCGTCGATCTGGATCTCTGTCGGCGGGGAGTTGGGAACGGAGATCCGCGGGTGGGCGTAGGGGTGGCCTTCGATGAAGAGAGGCTCCCGGGGGCGGTTCCAGCCGTCCGCCCAGCTCTGGGCCCGCTCGCGGGACCACGGGTTCCGCAGGGTCCGGGGAGCGGCCGGGTCGTGCTCGTAACCGTTGAGGCTGCGCACCAGAGCTTCGCTGTAGACGCCCTTGACCCGGAAGTTCTCCAGGTCGTCCGCGCGTACGATCATGCTGACGTACCGGCGGCCGTTGCCTCGATGCCGACCCACCGCGGGCCAGCGACGCCGGCCGGGGTCCCAGCGGACGGGCGGGAGCCACAGCAGGGCACCTGCGCGGAAGTGCTTCGTGCCGTGCTGGATGTCGAGGCCGCTCTCGCCGTGCGCGGTCTCCCGCGCCACGTTGGCCACCAGGCACCAGCCCAACAGGCCGTCCGGTGTCTCTTCTTCGGTGGGTTCCGTGTCTGTCACGCCGAGAATGCTGAGGCAGGCGAGCAAGTCCTGCCCTATGGAAAGTAATGCCCAGTATGTACAAGGGAAAATCCAGTTCATCAGTCCGCAAATCGATCACTGGATCGGTGTAATCGGCACATACGCCGCACCGCTTGGCGATCTAGCGTCGGAGTGCACGGGGCCGCACGGACCAGAAAGGCATCCAGACACTCATGCCCATCCCGCATACCGACGTCATGCCCGAAGCCGAGTTCGACACCCTGACCGTTTCCCGCGGCGGCGGCCTCCCGCCGGCCGTCGACCTCCTCCAGCCCGTCGACGAGCTGCCCGAGTCGTCGTCATCTCCCGACCTGGTCTGCCGCCGCGTACGCGACGAGTTGATGCTCGACGGCAACGCGCGCCTCAATCTCGCCACCTTCGTGACGACCTGGATGGAGCCGCAGGCAAGGGAGTTGATGGCGGAGACCGCCGAGAAGAACCTCGCCGACCGCGCCGAGTACCCGCAGATCACGGCGATGGAAGAGCGCTGCGTACGGATGCTCGCCCGGCTCTGGCACGCGCCGCACGCGGAGCAGGTCCGCGGCTGCTCGACCACCGGCTCCAGCGAGGCCGCCATGCTCGGCGGGCTCGCGCTCAAGCGCCGCTGGCAGGAGCGCCGCCGCGCCCAGGGCAAGGACACCGCGCGCCCGAACATCGTGATGGGCGCGAACGTCCAGGTGTGCTGGAAGAAGTTCGCCAACTACTTCGAGGTGGAGCCGCGTTACGTCCCGATGGAACCGGGCCGCTACCACCTCACGGCCGACACCCTCACCGCCTACTGCGACGACAACACCATCGGCGTCGTGACGATCCTCGGCTCCACGTTCGACGGCTCCTACGAGCCCGTCGCGGACGTCTGCATGGCCCTGGACGGCTACCAGGCCGCCACCGGCACCGACATCCCCGTGCACGTCGACGGCGCGTCCGGCGCGATGGTGGCCCCGTTCCTAGACCCGGGCCTCATGTGGGACTTCCAGCTCGAACGCGTTGCCTCCATCAACACCTCGGGGCACAAATACGGTCACGTCTTCCCCGGCCTTGGCTGGGCCCTGTGGCGCAACGCCGAAGTCCTCCCCGACGACCTGGTGTTCGAGGTCGACTACCTCGGCGGCAGCTCCCCCAGCTTCACGCTCAACTTCTCCCGCCCGGGCGCGCATGTCGTCGCGCAGTACTACAGCTTCCTCCGCTACGGCTTCGAAGGGCTGCGCAATCTGGCGTCCCAGAGCCGCACCACGGCTCGTGCACTCGCCGCGCGCATCCGGACCATCGCGCCCTACGAGTTGATCACGGACGGCTCCGAACTCCCGGCGTTCGCCTTCCGGTTGACGCCCGGCACGCAGGGCTTCACGGTGTTCGACGTCTCCCACGCCATGCGCGCCCGCGGCTGGCACCTGCCCGCCTACAGCTTCCCCGCACCCTGCCAGGACGTCTCCGTCCTGCGCCTGGTGGTGCGCACCGGGTTCACCGCCGAGCTCGCGGGCATGTTCATCGCCGACCTGACCGAGGTCACCAGGAACCTCCACGCCACCCGCCCGACGCTCGCTCCGCTGATCAAGCCACTCGTCGCCACCTGACACCGGCACACGGTGACGCCCCGCCCCGTCTCCCTCACGCCTTCTTCCCCGGCGCCTCACTGACCGCAGGTTCTGCGCGGTCCGCAGGAACACCTGTCAACGGGTGTGACGGCGGACCGCGTCGAGGAGTTGGTCGATGTCCTCGGCACTGTGGGAGAAGGCGGTGACGAAGCGGACTATGCCCGGCTCCCAGCGGTCGTGATAGAAGGCGTAACCCTCCGTGAGGAGCCCTTCAGTGACCTGCTGGGGCAGCCGGCAGAAGAGGATGTTGGCCTGCGGGGTGGCCAACAGACCTGCCCCGGCGATGGACTTGAGGCCGTCGCCGAGCCGGGTGGCCATCGCGTTGGCCTGGCGGGCGTTGCGCAGCCAGAGGTCGTCGGTGAGGTAGGCGTCGATCTGGGCCGTGTTGAATCGCATCTTGGAGGCGAGTTGCCCGGCGCGCTTGGCACGGAAGGCGAGTTCGCTGGCGAGGGCGGGGTCGAAGGAGATGATGGCGTCGGCGGTCATCGCGCCGTTCTTGGTGGCGCCGAAGGACAGCACGTCGACGCCGGCCTTCCAGGTCATCTCGGCCGGGGTGGCGCCGAGATGGACCAGGGCGTTGGCGAAGCGCGCCCCGTCCATGTGGACCCGCAGCCCCGCGTCCTTGGCCATGGCGGAGACCTGGCGGATCTCCTCCAGGGTGTAGACGCCGCCGCTCTCGGTGGCCTGGCTGATGCTCACCGCGGACGGCTGCACACTGTGCACGTCACCGGCCCGGCGACGCACCGCCGCCCGGAGCACGTCGGGGTCGATCTTGCTGTCGGCGCCCTGCACACCGACGAGCTTGGCCCCGTTGGTGAAGAACTCCGGCGCGCCGCATTCATCGGTGTTGATGTGGCTGTCCGGGTGGGAGAGCACACTGCCCCAGGGCGGGGTGAGAGCGGCCAGGCTCAGGCCGTTGGCCGCGGACCCGGTGGAGACGGGGAAGACATCGACGTCCCGCTCGAAGATCTCGCCGAGCCTGCGGCGGGCGCTGTCGGTGAAGGGGTCGTTGCCGTACGGCAGAACCTGTCCGGCGGCCGCGTCGGCGACGGCGCGGGCTATCTGCGGGGACGCTCCGGCCATGTTGTCGCTGATGAAGGCGCGACTGGAGGGCGTGGTCGCGATGGCAGTACTCATGAGGGGGTCTTCCTGGGTTCTGGGAATGTCTCAGGTGCTGATGGGAGAGGCGAAGACGACGGTGATGTCGACCTCCTCGGCGCCGGTCCGGTAGAAGTGCGGGGCGTCTCCGGCGAAGGCGAGCATGTCGCCGGGGCCCAGGTCCCGCGGGGCGTCGACGGGGCCTGCGGTGACGTGCCCGGTGGCGATGAGCAGGTGCTCGATCGTGCCGGTGGCGTGCGGCACGCCGGCCAACTCGGTCTCCGGCGGGATGCGCAGCCGCCAGATCTCCAGGCTGTTGCCGCTGCTGATCCGGCGTAGCAACTCCCGTGAGACCTCGCCGGGTTCGGTGTCCGTACCCGGCCGGAAGACCGGCCCGGTGTCGGCGTCACGCGCCAGCAGGTCGGCGATCGGGATGCGCAGGGCGATCGCGATCGCGTCCAGGGTGTCGATCGTAGGATTGCCGTTCCCGGCCTCCAGCTGCGACAGGGTGGCCTTGCTCAGCCCGGCGCGCCGGGCCATCTCCGCGGCGCTCATCCCGCGCTGCTGACGGCGCAGCCGGATCTTCGCGCCGACCGCGGCCGCGGTACTGCTCACCGG
>NZ_JBHXME010000195.1:0-18370 GCF_042721125.1 Streptomyces sp. NPDC058469 | reverse complement strand
GGCCCCTACGAAGGAGGGGCTGAGCACGGTCGGTCTCCCGACACCGGCTTCAGCGCCCCGGAGGCGAGCCGCGCCGTAAGGATCGCCTGCGTCTTGAGCGCCGCCGCAGCGGCACTCGGCGCCATGCCGGCCACGTCCGCCGTGGCCGCGCCGCACGACGACAGCCGGGCCGAGGTGGACCGGCTCTACCACGAGGCCGAGCAGGCGACCGAGGCCTACGACAAGGCCGACGAGAGCGCCGGGCAGCTGCACCGCCAGGTGAGCGACGCCCAGGACCGGATCGCCCGGCAGCAGCAGCGCATCAACACCATGCGGGACGCGCTGGGTTCACTCGCCGGCGCCCAGTACCGCTCCGGCGGCATCGACCCCACCGTCGCGCTGCTGTTCTCCGACGACCCGGCCGACTACCTCGACAAGGCCTCCGTCCTCGACCGCATCACCAACCAGCAGGCGGGCCAGCTCAAGGACCTCCAGGAGGCCATGCGCGAACTCGCCCAGGAGCGCACCGAGGCCGCCGGGCACCTCGCCGAGCTGGAGCGCAGCCGCAAGGCCGTCGCCACCCACAAGAAGACCGTCGAGCGGAAACTCGCCAAGGCCCGGCAGCTGCTCAACCAGATGCCGCTCGCCGACCGCGCCTCCTTCGACCGGGCCTCCCGCTCCTCCCGCGAGGACATCCCCGACCTCGGCGCCGGCGTCCCCTCCTCGGGCCGCGCCGCAGCCGCCGTGGCCGCCGCCCAGTCCGCCCTCGGCCGGCCCTACGTCTGGGGCGCCAACGGCCCCGGCGGCTTCGACTGCTCCGGCCTGATGCAGTGGTCGTACGCCCACGCCGGCGTCCACCTCCCGCGCACCTCGCAGGAACAGCGCTACGCCGGCCATCGGATCCCGCTCTCCCAGGCCCAGCCCGGCGACCTGGTCGTCTACCGCTCCGACGCCAGCCATGTCGCCATGTACGTGGGCAACGGCCAGGTCATCCACGCCCCCTACCCCGGCGCGCCGGTGCGCTACGACCCGGTCGGCATGATGCCGGTCTCGTCGGTCACGAGGGTCTGAACCGGCGCGAAAGGGTCGTACGATCGGGAAGTGACTGGTCGTAGGCGGGCGTCGCGCTCCGGAGTGCTCGCGCTGTGTCTGCTGCTCGTCTCGCTGGTGGCGTGCGGCGGACAGCCGGCGGCGGACAGCGCGAAGGCGGAGGTGCAGCGCCTGCTGGACCGCCAGTCCACGGCGGTCCTGCACCACGACGGGACGGCGTACACGAGGACCGGCGCGCGCACGGCGTACGAGAACCTGAGCGCCGTCCCCTTCGCCTCCTGGTCGTACCGGCTGACCGCCCTCCGCCGCAGTGGCGCCACCGCGACCGCCGACGCCGAACTGAGCTACAAGGTCAAGGGCTACGACACCTCACCCGTCACGGTCGGCCGCACACTCACGCTCCGCCTCACAGCCGACGACCAGTGGTACGTCGACGCGGACAAGCCCGCCAAGAAGTCCGGCCAACAGCTGTGGGACCAGGGGAAGGTGAGCGTCGTCAAGGGCGCGCACAGCCTCGTGATGGGGGTCGGGCAGGACGCCGACACCCTGCGCGACTACCGCGCCCTCGCGGACGACGCCGTACCGGCCGTGTCGGACGCGTGGGGCACGGACTGGACCCGGCACGTCGTCGTGCTCGTCCCCGGCTCCCTGGACGGCATGGCGGGGCTCCTGGGCTCACCGGCGGCCTCCTACCGGGGCATCGCCGCGGTGACGACGGGCGAGGCGGGCGGCTCGGGGAGCGCGCCCGCGGACCGGATCATCGTCAACCCGGACGCGTACGCGCTCCTGGGTTCGGTGGGAAAGCAGGTGGTGCTGACCCACGAGACGACCCACGTGGCCACCCGCGCCCACACCACCCCCGCCACCCCCCTCTGGCTCTCGGAGGGCTACGCCGACTGGATCGGCTACCGAGGCACCGGCCGCACCCCCACCCAGGCCGCCCCGGAGCTCTACCGCGCCGTCGAGGCCGGCGACCTCCCGAACGCCCTCCCCACCGACAAGGACTTCGGCTTCAGCGGCGAGGCGACGAAGCTCGCGCAGGCCTACGAGGGCGGCTGGATGGCCTGCCGAATGGTCGAGGACCGCTGGGGAGTCGACCAACTGGGCAAGTTCTACCGGGCGGTTGGCGCCCACAAGAAGCGGTCCGGGGCGGTGGAGGACGCGCTGAAGAACGTCCTCGGGGTGACGCTGGACGACTTCACGGCGCAGTGGCGGGACTATCTCAGGGCTCAACTCGCCTGATCTGAAAGGGTCTTGGCCTAGGACGACGCCGAGGTCGCCTTCGACCGAGTCGCCTGACTCGGCAGTGGCGGTACATCCGCCCACGTGACCGACGCCCGCCACAACTCCCGTGCGGCCGTCACCGCCGCGGCCACGAGCAGGCCGTTGCGCACCAGCAGCAGTGTCACGCCCAGCCCGTCGCTGTTGACCACGTCGGCGAACCAGATCGGGAATTCCAGGACCGTGACGAAGGCCGCCGCAAGGACGAGGGTGACCGGGAGTTTCATGCGGCTGGCGCGGAAGCAGGAGCAGACGGCGGCGAGGCCGATCAGCCAGACGACGTACTGGGGGCTGATCACCCGGCTGGTGACCGTGAACATCAGGACCGCCACGAAGGCCGCGTCCGCGAGCGTGTGGGGCAGGAAGCGGGCCGCCGTCAGGCGCCAGAGCATGAGCCAGCCGAAGGCCATCGCGGTGAGGCCCAGGGCAGCCGTGCTGACCCAGTTGACGTACGGGCCGACGAACTCGACCGAGCCGTAGTTCAGGAGGACCTGGCCGTTCCACCCGAAGTGCCGGGCCACGTGGAAGACCAGGGAGCCCAGCGACTCCACCTCCGTACCCCGGTTGCGCTGGAAGGTCAGGAAGGCGAACGCGCCCGGCATCGACACCGCGAACAGGGACACGATCACCACTACCGTCACCGCCGCCGCTCCCCACGCGCGGCGCTTGACCGCGCCCAGCAGGAGCAGCGCCGGCCACACCTTCAGCAGCGCTCCGAAGCCGGCCAGCGCTCCCATCACACGCGGATGCCGGGCGCCCGCGAGCAGCGCGGCCACGGCGACCGCGGTCACCATCACGTCGTAGCGCGCGTACACGGTCGGGCCGAGCAGCGGGACGCCCGCGACCCAGACCCAGGCGCCGCGCAGGGTCCGGCCGGGGCGCAGGCCCGTGTACAGGAGCAGGGCCAGGACGGTCAGGTCGGCGAGGAAGGCGAGGACGAAGAACGCCGACGCGTAGTCGAGGAAGCCCAGCAGGGCGGGGGAGAGGATCGGGAGGGCGGCGGCGGGCGGGTACTGCCAGGTGACGTCGTCCAGCGGGAAGCCGCCGTGGCGGAGCGTCTCGTACCAGCCCTGGTAGATCACCGACACGTCGCTGGTGACGTCCGGGCCGGGGAACACGAGCACCTTGAAGACGAACAGCAGGAGTACGACTCTGGTCAGGCCCCAGGTTCCCAGCAGCGCCGCCAGCCGCCGTCTCGCGCCCGCAATCTCCACCTGAGCCCCTGTTCCGTGCCGTGCCGTGCCTGCCGGTGTGGGCCACATGTTCTCCCGATCTGCTGTGCGATGGCCATGAAGCGCGGCCGTGCGGGCCTGTGAGTCGTCGCCGGGTAGGGCCGGTAGGGTCTGCCGCGTGCGCAAGACCCTGATCGTGACCAATGACTTTCCGCCCCGGCCCGGTGGCATCCAGGCTTTTCTGCACAACATGGCGCTGCGCCTGGAGCCCGAGCGGATCGTCGTCTACGCCTCGACCTGGAAGCGCGGCCGTGAGGGCGCCGAGGCGACGGCCGCCTTCGACGCCGAGCAGCCGTTCACCGTCGTACGGGACGCCACGACCATGCTGCTGCCGACGCCCGCCGCGACCCGCAGGGCCGTGGGGCTGCTGCGTGAACACGGGTGTACGGCGGTGTGGTTCGGGGCGGCGGCGCCGCTCGGGCTGATGGCGCCGGCACTGCGGAAGGCGGGCGCGGAACGGCTGGTGGCCACCACGCACGGGCACGAGGCCGGGTGGGCGCAGTTGCCCGCCGCGCGTCAACTCCTGGGCAGGATCGGGGAGTCGACCGACACGATCACCTATCTCGGCGAGTACACGCGCTCGCGCATCGCCGGTGCGCTGAGCCCGGAGGCGGCCGCGCGGATGGTCCAACTCCCGCCCGGTGTCGACGAGAAGGCCTTCCACCCGGGGTCGGGTGGCGCGGAGGTCCGGGAGCGGCTCGGGCTGACCGACCGGCCCGTGGTCGTGTGCGTCTCGCGGCTCGTGGGGCGCAAGGGGCAGGACACGCTGATCCTCGCCATGCCGCGCATCCTGGCCCGACAGCCCGACGCCGTCCTGCTGATCGTGGGCGGCGGGCCGTACGAGAAGGAGCTGCGCAGGCTCGCGCGCGAGACCGGGGTCACCGACTCCGTGCGCTTCACGGGCGCCGTGCCCTGGTCCGAACTGCCCGCGCACTACGGCGCCGGAGACGTCTTCGCGATGCCGTGCCGGACCCGGCGCGGCGGCCTCGACGTCGAGGGGCTCGGCATCGTCTACCTGGAGGCGTCCGCCACCGGCCTGCCCGTCGTCGCCGGCGACTCCGGCGGCGCGCCCGACGCCGTACTCGACGGTGAGACCGGCTGGGTCGTACGGGGCGGTTCCCCGGAGGAGGCCGCCGACCGGATCGTCGCCCTGCTCGGAGACGCGGAGCTGCGGCAGAACATGGGCGAGCGGGGACGGCAGTGGGTCGAGGAACGGTGGCGGTGGGACCTCCTCGCGGAGCGGCTGAAGGAGCTGTTCTAGGGGCGGGCGCCGGGCTGCATCGATACGCGGCTCCGCTGCGCATGCGGCGCGACCTCTCGACGGGACCAGTTGCTTTTGGCGGTGCGGGGCCGCATCGATATGCGGCTCCGCCGGGTGGTCGGCGCGGCCCTGTTTTCAGGGGCGCGGGGAACGGCGCGACAAGCCACACACGGCCGGCAGCCGCCCGAAAAGATCACTTGGCACCCCGGATGGCGCCCCGAGACCAGCGCGGCTGCTTGGCGAACCCCCTGTTTTTGGGGGGCGCGGGGAACGGCGCGACAAACCACCTCCGACCCGCAGCCGTCCGAGCAGCTCACCCGGCACCCCGGACGGCGCCCGGAAATCTGCGCGGCCGCACGGTAGAACCCCCTGTTTTTGGGGGCGCGGGGCTGTGACATCAGCGGCTCCGCCGCGGGGCGCGACAAGCCACAGACGGCCGACAGTCGCCCGGACAGACCGCTTGGCACCCCGGATGGCGCCCGGAAAGCGGCGTGGCCGCTTGGCGGAGCCGGCTGTTTTCTGGGGGCGTGGGGAACGGCGCGCCGAGCCACCCCCAACCCGCACCCGCCCGAACACCTCACCCGGCACCCCAATAGGCGCCCCGAAATCGGCGCAGCCCCTTGGCGGAACCGAATAATCCGCACATGCTGCGCGCATGACAGCAAAACTGACGCAGCATCAGCTGACGAGACGTCAAATCCTGGGCATGATCGCCCTCCAGACCGCCGCCACCGCCGGTCTCACCCGTATCGGCCTGCAGTCCGCGCAGGCCGTCGAACCCGCGGCCGTCGAATCCGCGCCCGCGATCGTCGTCGGTTCCGGCTACGGCGGTGCGGTCGCCGCCCTCCGCCTCGGCCAGGCCGGCATCACCACCCTCGTCCTGGAGATGGGCAAGCTCTGGAACACGGCCGGTTCCGACGGCAAGATCTTCTGCTCCACCAGCGCCCCGGACCAGCGCTCCATGTGGTTCAAGACCCGCACCGAGGCACCGCTCGCCAGCTTCCTGTGGCTGGACATCGTCAACAAGGACATCACCCCGTACCCGGGGACCCTGGACCGCGTGCACTACGACAACATGTCCGTCTACGTCGGCCGGGGCGTCGGCGGCGGCTCGCTGGTCAACGGCGGCATGGCGGTCACCCCGCTCCAGTCGTACTTCACCGAGCAGTTCCCCGCCGTGGACGCCACCGAGATGTACGGCACGTACTTCCCGCGCGCCCGCACCATGCTCGGCGTCAACACGGTCGACCCGACCTGGTTCGAGTCGACGGAGTGGTACCAGTTCACCCGCACCTCACGGAAGGCCGCCACCACCGCCGGACTGAAGACCACCTTCGTGCCCAACGTCTACGACTTCGGCTACATGCAGAAGGAGGCCGCCGGCACCGCCACCAAGTCCGCGCTCGCCGCCGAGGTCATCTACGGCAACAACTACGGCAAGAAGAGCCTCGACAAGACCTACCTCGCCTCCGCGCTCGGCACCGGCAAGGTCACCATCCACACCATGGAGAAGGTGAGGGCGATCACGCGGGCGAGCGACGGGTCGTACGTCCTGACCGTCGACCGCATCGACGACACCGGCGCGGTCGTCGAGACCAAGCAGTACAGCTGCACCTATCTGTTCCTCGGCGGCGGCAGCCTCGGCACTACCGAACTCCTCGTCCGCGCCCGGGACACGGGCACGCTCCCGGCTCTCAACGCGAGCGTCGGAGCGGGCTGGGGGACCAACGGCAACACGATGGTCGGGCGCGCCAACCACATCTGGGACACGGTCGGCGCCAACGAGTCGACGATGCCGGTCATGGGCATCGACGACTGGGCCAACACCGACAACCCCGTCTTCGCGGAGATCGCCCCGCTGCCGATGGGCATCGAGCACTGGATCAGCCTGTATCTGGCGATCACCAAGAACCCGCAGCGGGCGTCGTTCACCTACGACTCCGCCTCCGGCACGGTGAAACTCGGCTGGACCGCGGCGCAGAGCGCGGTCTCGGTCGCCATGGCGAAGAAGCTGTTCGACCGGATCAACGCGGCGAACGGGACGGTCTACCGGTACGACCTGTTCGGCTCCAGCAGCAAGGTCTTCGCCGACGACTTCTGCTACCACCCGCTCGGCGGCTGTGTGTTGGGCAAGGCGACCGACAACTACGGCCGGGTGAAGGGGTATTCGAAGCTGTACATCACCGACGGCTCGCTCGTGCCGGGATCGATCGGGGTGAACCCGTTCGTCACCATCACCGCGCTCGCCGAACGCACGATGGCGCGGGTCCTCGTCGAGGACACCGCGCCATAGGCCGGGCGGATCAACTGGCCTGCTGCTTCAGGTAGTTGACCAACCGGCCTGCTACTTCTGGTAAATGGCCTCGATCTCGTCCGCGTAGTCCTTCGCGACCACATTGCGCTTGAGCTTCAGGGACGGCGTCAGGTGGCCCGACTCCTCCGTGAACTGGGAGGACAGAATGCGGAACTTCCGCACCGATTCCGCCTTCGACACCGCGGCGTTGCCGTCGTCGACCGCGTCCTGGACCGCCTGCACCAGGTCCGGATCGTCACGCAGCGACGCCGCGGTGGAACCCGTCGGCTTGCCGTGCTCGGCAGCCCAACGGCCCAGGAACTCGTCGTCGATGGTGACCAGCGCGCCCACGAAGGGCCGCCCGTCGCCGACGACCATGCACTCCGCGACCAGCGCGTGCGCGCGGATGCGGTCCTCGATCACGGCCGGGGCGACGTTCTTGCCGCCCGCGGTGACGATGATCTCCTTCTTGCGCCCCGTGATGCTGAGGTAGCCGTCCTCGTCGAGGGTGCCGATGTCCCCGGTGTGGAACCAGCCGTCGGCCAGCGCCTCGGCCGTAGCGGCCTCGTTGTTCCAGTAGCCCTTGAACAGGTGCTCGCCGTGCAGCAGCACCTCGCCGTCGTCCGCGATGCGCACGACCGAGCCGGGCAGTGGCTGGCCGACCGTGCCGATCTTCGTCCGGTCCCAGGGGTTGAACGCGGTGGCCGCGCAGGACTCGGTCAGGCCGTAGCCCTCCAGGACCGTGAAGCCGATGCCGCGGAAGAAGTGGCCCAGGCGCTCGCCCAGCGGGGCGCCGCCGGAGATGGCGTACTCGCCCTTGCCGCCGAGCACCGCGCGCAGCTTGCTGTAGACGAGCTTGTCGAACGTCTTGTACTTGATCTTCAGGCCCAGCGACGGACCCGACGGGGTGTCCAGCGCGCGGCTGTACAGGATCGCGGTGTCCGCGGCCTTGTCGAAGATCTTGCCCTTGCCGTCCGCCTGCGCCTTGGCGCGCGCCGAGTTGTAGACCTTCTCGAAGACACGCGGCACGCCCAGGATCAATGTCGGGCGGAACGAGGCGAGTTCGTCGGTGAGGTTCTTGATGTCCGGGACCAGGCCCAGCTTGATCGGCGCCATCATCGGCGCGATCTGCACCAGCCGCCCGAAGACGTGCGCGAGCGGCAGGAACAGCAGCACCGAGCACTCGCCGGTGCGGAACAGCGGGCGCAGCCGCTCCACGATGTTGCCGCACTCCGCGAAGAAGCTGCGGTGGGTGAGCACACAGCCCTTGGGCCGGCCGGTGGTGCCACTCGTGTACACGATGGTCGCCGGGTCGTCGGCCTTCGCCAGCGAGCTGCGCTCCTCGACCGTCGCGTCGGTGACGTCCTTGCCCGCGCGGTCCAGCTCGTCGATCGCGCCGGCGTCGATCTGCCAGACGTGCTTGAGCGCGGGCAGCTGCGCACGCACCGACTCGACGGTGGCGGCGTGCCCGTCCTGCTCCACGACGACGGCGGTGGCGCCCGAGTCGCTCAGGATCCACTGCACCTGCTCCGGCGAGCTGGTCTCGTACACCGGCACGGTGATCGCGCCCGCACACCAGATGGCGAAGTCGAGCAGCGTCCACTCGTACCGCGTGCGGGACATCAGGCCGACCCGGTCGCCGGGCTCGACGCCGGAGGCGATGAGCCCCTTGGCCGCCGCGTGCACCTCGGCGAGGAAGACCGTGGCGGTCACGTCCTGCCAGGCGCCTCCCCCAGCCTCCGGCCGGGGGGACCCCCATTTCGCTCCGCTCGCCTTGCGGGCGATCACGGCGACATCTGGGTGCTGCGCGGCGTTTCTGCGGACGATGTCGGTCAGATTGCCGTCCGCAGGGACCTCGTACAAAGCCGGAAGGCTGAACTCGCGCAAGACTGCTGCTCCTCATAGGGCGCCGGCGCCACGACGTTGTGTGATGCGACGGTCCGGTCCAAGACTCGGGCAGGTGCATCAGGACCCGGTGGTTGAAATCCTGAGCACGACTGGACTGCCCGGACGTTACCCGTCGGTATGGCTCCTACGACAGGGGGGTCCGGCGAGATGTTCGCTGCGTCACACAGATTGGTGTTTCCTGGCGCACAGTAGTCCACGCCTTTCTTGACTGGCCAGTAACCGCAAGGTCCGCCGCCACTGTTCACGTTTGCCGCACACGCCTACGCTTGATCGTCATGGCACCCACACCGGCCGGAAACTCCGGGACGCGCATCCACGTGGTCAGCGACGTGCACGGCAACGTCCGTGACCTGGCCAGATCCGGCGAGGGTGCCGACGCCCTGATCTGCCTGGGCGACCTGGTCCTCTTCCTCGACTACGCCGACCACTCGCGCGGGATCTTCCCCGAACTGTTCGGCGAGGAGAACGCGGACCGCCTGGTCGAGCTGCGCACCGCCCGCCGCTTCGAGGAGGCCCGCGAACTCGGCGCCCGCCTGTGGGGCGCGGTCGGCGGGGACCGCGCGGCCCTGATCGAGAAGGCGGTGCGCAAGCAGTACGCCGAGATGTTCGCGGCCTTCCCCGCCCCGACGTACGCCACCTACGGCAATGTCGACATGCCGACCCTGTGGTCCGAGTACGCCGGACCCGGAACGACCGTGCTCGACGGCGAACGCGTCGAGATCGGCGGCTGGACGTTCGGCTTCGTCGGCGGCGGCCTCCGCACCCCCATGCGCACGCCGTACGAGATCAGCGACGAGGAGTACGCCGCCAAGATCGAGGCCGTCGGCGAGGTCGACGTCCTGTGCACCCACATCCCGCCCGAGGTCCCCGAGCTGGTCTACGACACCGTCGCGCGCCGCTTCGAGCGCGGCAGCCGTGCCCTCCTGGACGCCATCCGCCGTACCAGGCCCCGCTATTCACTGTTCGGCCACGTCCACCAGCCGCTCGTGCGGCGGATGCGGATCGGGGCGACCGAGTGCGTGAACGTGGGGCACTTCGCGGGGAGCGGCACGCCCTGGGCGCTGGAATGGTGACCGCCCCCTGATGTCCGCAGGTAGGGGGTGAAGTGGGGCGGTCGGCCGCGCGGTAGCCTTCACGCTGCACGCACACGCGCACGGCGATGTCCCACCGGCCCGCATCTGGAGGAGCCACAGCGATGGCGGAACACACCAGCTCGAGCATCACGATCGAGGCGGCACCGGCCGAAGTGATGGAAGTGATCGCCGACTTCGCCCGCTACCCGGACTGGACCGGCGAGGTGAAGGAGGCGGACGTCCTCAAGACCGACGACCGGGGCCGCGCCGAACAGGTCCGGCTCGTCATGGACGCCGGCGCGATCAAGGACGACCAGACCCTCGCGTACACCTGGACCGGCGACAACGAGGTCTCCTGGACCCTCGTCAAGTCCCAGATGCTGCGCTCCCTGGACGGCTCCTACCTCCTCAAGCCCGCGGGCGCGGGCGCCACGGAGGTCACGTACCTCCTCACGGTGGACGTCAAGATCCCCATGCTCGGCATGATCAAGCGCAAGGCCGAGAAGGTCATCATCGACCGGGCGCTGGCGGGGCTTAAGAAGCGGGTGGAGTCGGGGGAGGACCAGGGGGCGAAGTCGGGGGAGCAGTAGGGGTGGAGTCGGAGGCTTCGCAGCCCAGGCCGGCACAATCCAGCCCGTCCGGCGCTTGAGGACGAGGCCCCTTCAGGGCCGAAGCGGGGGCCTGGGGGCGGCAGCCCCCAGCAACGGCGCCCAACCCCCACGCAGCGACTACCGTTCACTCATATGCGTACCATCCTGATCACCGGCCCAGGCGGCAGCGGCCGCAGCACCATCGCCGCAGCCACCGCACAAGCCGCCGCAGGCAACGGCACCCGGACACTCCTCCTCGGTGCCGACCGCGGCGACACCCTCGGCGCCGCCCTGGGTGTGGTGACGGGAGCGGCGCCCGTGAAGGCCGCCGAGAACCTCACGGCATGGCGCCCCGACGCCACGGAGTCCTTCCGCACCGACCTCACCGCCTTCCAAGAACGCGCCTCCACCGCCCTCGAACTCCTGGGCGCCGCCCGCCTGGACGCGGAAGAGCTCACCCCCCTCCCCGGCGCCGAGGAACTCGCCCTCCTCCGCGCCCTGCGGGACGCGGCCCTCTCGGAGGCCTACGACCTCCTCGTCGTAGACCTCCCGCCGACCCCCCAAGCACTCGCCCTCCTCGCGCTCCCCGAGGAACTCCGCCGCTACCTCCGCCGCCTCCTCCCGGCCGAGCGGCAAGCGGCCCGCGCCCTGCGCCCGGTCCTCGGCCGCCTCGCAGGCGTCCCGATGCCCTCGGAGTGGCTCTACGACACGGCCGGCCGCTGGGACGTCGAACTGGCCGCCGTGGAAGCGGTTCTCGCGGACCGGAACACGACCGTACGACTGGTCGCCGAGCCGGGACCGGCCGGCGCCGACGCCGTCCGCGCGGCCGGTCTCGCGCTCGCCCTGCGCGGTCTGCGCCCCGATGTGCTGGTCGCCAACCGGGTGCTGCCCGAGTCCGTAGAGGACACCTGGCTCGCCGGCCTGGGCGTGCAGCAGCGCAAGACCCTGGACGAGTGGCAGGGGACGTACGACGTCCAGCAGGTCCCGCACCGCGGGCACGACCCCCGCGGCACCGACGACCTCACCGCGCTCGGCGTGCCCGGTGTCAACGCGGCCGGTTCCACGGTCGAGTGGCCCGTCACGGACCGGCTGACCGAGGACGGCGTGCTGGTCTGGGGCATCCCGCTGCCCGGCGCGATACGGGACGAGCTGGATCTGGTCCGCCGGGGCGACGAACTCGTCGTCACCGTCGGCAGGTTCCGCCGTATCGTGCCGCTGCCGTCGGCCCTGCGCCGCTGCACGGTGGCAGGCGCGGCCCTGCGCGAGGGCGAACTGCGCATCCGTTTCGCCCCCGACCCGGAGCTGTGGCCGCAGGGAAGGTGACCGAGTACGGATTCGTGGGGCCCGACCCCGTGAAGCACGTACGCCCATTCGGGTAACGTCGTAGAGACGAACCGTAGTCAGGAGTCCGTCATGAGCGAAGAGCTCCCCCCGTCCGACGCCGGCAAGGACGAGGCGCTGGACGAGGTACGGGCGACCGACGCCGACGCCTGGGCGACGGCGGCCGCCGAAGACCTCGCGGCGGAGAAGGCCCGCCGCCGCACCCAGTACGGCCCGCCCCCGGGCTCGGCCGCCGAGGAACTGCGCAAACTCGTCGACACCGTCGCGGACAAGCTGTCCGGCCTCCAGTCCCCGCTGCTCGGCCAGGTCGCCGGACCGGCCGCCCAGCAGGTGGTGAAGCAGGTCGTCCAGCAGGCCAAGGCCGCCGTCGAGCCCGTCATCGAACGCAACCCGGACGTCTTCGACCACCTCGCGGCGGCCGGAAACGAACTCCTCGCCGCGTACCGCTCCGCGGTCCAGGCACAGGAGCAGCGCTGGACGGCACGCGACAGCGAGCTGAAGGACCTGCGCGACCGCCGTGACCGGGGCGAGGACCCGGGCCCGGGGGAGCGCATCGACCTGGACTAGAGGGCCCTCGGGTACGGTGGGCCGTAGCGGGGCTCGACCGAAACTGAGGGATTCATGGGACTCACCATCGGCGTCGATATCGGCGGCACGAAGATCGCGGCCGGGGTGGTCGACGAGGAAGGCAACATCCTCTCGACCCACAAGGTGCCGACCCCCGGCACGGCCGAGGGAATCGTGGACGCCATCGCCGCCGCCGTCGAGGGCGCGCGCGCCGGGCACGAGATCGTCGGCGTGGGTATCGGTGCGGCCGGGTACGTCAACCGCCAGCGCTCCACGGTCTACTTCGCGCCGAACATCGACTGGCGCCAGGAGCCGCTGAAGGAGAAGGTCGAGGCCCGCGTGGGCCTCCCCGTCGTCGTGGAGAACGACGCGAACGCCGCGGCCTGGGGCGAGTACAAGTTCGGCGCCGGCAAGGGCCACCGCAACGTCATCTGCATCACGCTCGGCACCGGCCTCGGCGGCGGCATCATCATCGGCAACAAGCTGCGCCGCGGACACTTCGGCGTGGCCGCCGAGTTCGGCCACATCCGCATGGTGCCGGACGGCCTGCTGTGCGGCTGCGGCTCACAGGGCTGCTGGGAGCAGTACGCCTCGGGCCGCGCGCTCGTGCGCTACGCCAAGCAGCGCGCGAACGCCACCCCCGAGTCCGCGGAGGTGCTGCTCTCGCTCGGCGACGGCTCCCCCGAGGGCATCGAGGGCAAGCACATCTCCATGGCCGCCCGCCAGGGCGACCCGGTGGCCGTCGACTCCTACCGCGAACTGGCCCGCTGGGCCGGCGCCGGCCTCGCCGACCTGGCCTCCCTCTTCGACCCCTCCGCCTTCATCGTCGGCGGCGGCCTCTCGGACGAGGGCGAGCTGGTCCTCGACCCCATCCGCAAGTCCTACAAACGCTGGCTGGTAGGCGGCAACTGGCGCCCGGTCGCCGAGGTGATCGCGGCCCAACTGGGCAACAAGGCGGGCATGGTGGGAGCGGCGGACCTGGCGAGGGAGCCGGACCCGATCATGTGACGGCTGCTTCTTGGAGACCCACTTCTTGAGTGACACCGGTTCCCCACGCCCCGCTTTTGCTTTTGGGGCGCGGGGAACCGGTGTTTCTGGGGGCGCGGGAGAGCTGCTGCTTTTGGGGCGCGGGGGCTCCTGCTTTTCGGAGCGCGGCGAGCTGCTGCCCTCAGGGGCGCGGGAAGCTCCTGCTCTTGGGAGCGCCGCGAACTGCCGCCTTTCAGGGGCGCGGGGCTGTGCCGATATGCGGCTCCGCCGCGTGGGCGCGACCAGCCACAACGGGCCGGCAGCCAAAACACGATCCGCAAGTCCCTCCACTCCAGCCACCCGCACCACGTCGTATCTTGATCCGCATGGCGACGACCCCGCTGCTCCCCAACTCCCGCACCGCCCCCGACGGTTCGGCAACCATCCGCGTCCTGAGCTACAACATCCGCTCGATGCGCGACGACACGGACGCCCTGGCTCGGGTGATCACGGCCTGCGCCCCCGACCTCGTCCTGATCCAGGAAGCCCCTCTCTTCTTCCGCTGGCGCAAGAAGCTGGCCCGCCTCGCGTCCGCCTCCGGCCTGGTGGTCCTCTCCGGCGGCGCCACCGCCGCCGGCCCCGCCCTGCTGTGCTCACTGCGGGCGACGGTCGAGCGGACGGAAGACGTGCTGCTGCCGCTCACCCCGGGCCAGTTCCGACGCGGCTTCGCGACCGCGGTCGTACGGTTCGGAGGCGCCCGGCTCGGAGTCCTCAGCTGTCACCTCAGCCTCCGCCAGGACGAGCGCTACGAACAGGGCGGCATGCTGCTCGACCGGCTGGCCGGAATGGGCGTGGACCACGTGATCGCGGGCGGCGACCTCAACGACCGCCCCGACGGCCGGACTTTCGGCCGGCTGGCCAAGGAACTGCAGGACTGCTGGGCCACCGCCCACTGGGGCGACGAGTACACCTGGACCCCCGGCAACCCCTTCCAGCGCATCGACGCGATCTTCGCCACGCAGGGCATCGAGGTACTCGGCTGCGGGGTGCCGCTAGGACTGCCGGGGGTGGAGGAGGCCGACATCAAGCGGGCGACGGATCACTTCCCCGTGCTGGCCGCAATGCGCGTGCCCGCGGCCTGAACCGAAGCCGCCGGGCGGAGTCCTGCGCAGCCACCCGAAGCCTGCGAGGCCCACCGGGGCCGAGCAGTGCGAGGGGGCGTCGAGAGGCACTGCCGTGAGGGCGGCCACCGACCACTTCCCGGTGCTGGCCGCCCTCAGAGTTCCCGCGAGCTCAAGGACGAGACGAGCTCAAGGAACGAGACGAACTAGACGACCGCGCCCCGCCCCGGATCGTCCCCGTCCTCCTCGTCCGTCCGCATCCGCATCACCAACGTGCCGAATCCGCCCAGGAACCCGCCGATGCCGATGGTCGCCAGCCACCAGGTCATGTCCCAGCTGAGCAGCACCGCCAGCAGCAGGAGGATGGGGCCGCCGATCACCCCGAGCCAGGCGAACTTGGACGTCGTGTCGGCGTCCGGCAGCGGAGGCGGCTCCGGCGGCACGAAGTGACCCTCGTCGTCCTCGTCGAAGTCCTCCTCGGAGGAGTCCGGCGAGGAGTAGTCACGTGGACCGCCGACACCGGGCGCGAAGGAGACCGAACTGCCCAGCGGCCCGGCGGGCGCCGGCGGCTCCTGCTGGTCCGCGGACGTGTCCTCGGCGCCGTCCCCGTCCTTGCCTTTGTCCCTGCCTTTGTCCTTGGCCTTCGGCTGCTCGTCGTTCTTCTCGGGATCGAGCAGCGCGAGATCCTCGATCGACTTGAACGGCTTGGCGCCCGGCGGATCCTTGGGCTCGTCGCCGTATCCGGCGACGATCGCGGCCCACGCGGCCTCCTCGTCGAACGGGACGCCCTGCTCGTCCGGTTCGAGGCCCTCGCGGTCGGAGTCGTGCTCAGCCACCTGTGGCCGTCCCTTCCTGCTCGCTCACCCGGCCCGTGTCGGACGCCTGCTTGCCGACACTGGGTGCGAGCCGGCCGATGAACGCGAAGCTCTCCTCGAAAATCCGGTCCGCGTCGTGGTCCAACGTCGCGACGTGGTAGCTCTGTTCCAGCAGGATCTCCGTCACGTCGGCCGAGGAAACCCGACTGAGGACACGAGCCGAGTCGGCCGGCGGAACCACATGGTCCTGGGGGCTGTGCAGCAGCAGGAGCGGCTGGGTGACCTGCGGCAGCTCGCGGTCGACCAGTCGGAAGAAAGTGCGCAGGGAGTGCGCGGAGTGCAGCGGCACCTTGTCGTACCCGACCTCCTCGCTGCCCTCCTTCGCGATGTCGCTGGCGATACCCGGCGCCGTACGCACCAGATGGCGGGCCACCGGAAGGGCGTACGCCGCGAGGCCGTGCACCTTGATGCCCGGGTTGACGACCATGACGCCGCTGATCTCGTCGCCGTGCTTCGCGGCCAGCCGCAGGGCCAGCGCGCCGCCCATGGACAGGCCCGCGACGAAGACCTGCGAGCAGCGCTCGCGCAGGGCGCGCAGCTCGCGGTCCACCTCCGCGTACCAGTCCTGCCAGCCGGTGAGCTGCATGTCCTCCCAGCGCGTGCCGTGCCCGGGCAGCAGCGGCAGCGACACGGTGAGGCCGCGCTCGGCCAGATGCTCCGCCCAGGGGCGCAGCGACTGCGGGGAACCGGTGAAGCCGTGGCAGAGGAGAACTCCGACCTCCCCGCCCTCGTGGCGGTACGGCTCGGCTTCGGGGAGGACCGGCACCTTCGGTCTCCTGTTCATGAGAGGGGCGTGTTCGCGAGACGCGTGTTCATGAGAGGGGTGTGAACAAGTCCAGGTGCGGTTAACCGTACGCGACCGCACTGACACCGACCAGGGTCGTCGGGTCCTTTGAGGGTGCTCCGGGTTAAGGTCTGATCGACGGACACGGGAGGCACTCGGTTGTTGTACGGCACGATGAAGGTCGCCATCGGGGGACCGCTGAAGGTCGCCTTCCGACCCTGGGTGGAGGGCCTGGAGAACATTCCGGACGAGGGCGCCGCCATCCTGGCGAGCAATCACCTCTCGTTCTCGGACTCGTTCTTCCTGCCCGCGGTCCTCGACCGCAAGGTGACCTTCATCGCGAAGGCCGAGTACTTCACGACGCCCGGGGTGAAGGGCAAGCTGACGGCCGCGTTCTTCAAGGGCGTCGGCCAGCTCCCCGTGGACCGTTCCGGTGCGCGCGGGGCGGGCGAGGCCGCGATCAAGAGCGGGATCGACGTCCTGGAGCGCGGTGAACTGTTCGGTATCTATCCGGAGGGCACGCGCTCCCCAGACGGGCGCCTCTACCGCGGCAAGCCCGGCGGCCTCGCGCGCGTGGCGCTCGCCAGCGGCGCTCCGGTCATCCCCGTCGCGATGATCGACACGGAGAAGATCCAGCCGCCCGGCAAGGTCATGCCCAAGCTGATGCGCCCGGGCATCCGGATCGGCAAGCCGCTCGACTTCAGCCGGTACAACGGCATGGAGCACGACCGCTTCGTCCTCCGCGCGGTGACCGACGAGGTCATGTACGAGATCATGAAGCTCTCCGGCCAGGAGTACGTCGACATCTACGCGACCGCCGCCAAGCGGCAGATCGCGGACGCGGCGAAGGCCGACAAGGATGCGGAGAAGGCGGCCGAGAAGGCGGCCAAGGCCGCACTCGCACAGGCGGAGCAGGAGCAGACCAGCCCCTAGTCGGGGCGGTCTGTGTCGGGGGTGGGGGAGATGGCCAAGCAGGTCCGTGTCGTCAGGATGTCGGTCGAGCAGCCGCTGTGGCGCGCGCTGAGCGGCTATCGCGTGCTGACCATGCTGTACGCGATCGGGCTGTTCGCCAGCGCCTACGACGAGTTCGACCGTCCGGGCATCGCCATCGCCTTCTACGTCGTCCTGTTCGTCTGGACGCTCGCCACCCTGCCCCGGATACAGAGCGCGGTCGCCTGCACCAAGCGCTTCCTCGCCGTCGACCTCTCGATCGCGCTGATCGGCATCGTCCTCACCCCGCTCGCGGCCGACGACCACCACATCCACAGCGGCGGCCCCACCCTGCCGTCGATATGGACCGCCGGCTCGGTCCTCGCCTTCGCCATCAAGGGCGGCTGGCGCTGGGCCGCGTTCGCCTCCACGCCGGTCGCCGCCGCCAACCTCGTCGAGCGCGGTTCGCCGGCCCGCGACACCGTCCACAACGTGGTCCTCGTCTGGGTCGCCTCCATCGCCATCGGCTACGTCGTGGAGGTCGCCCGCGCCTCCGAGCGCACCCTCGCCCGGGCCCTGGAGATCGAGGCCACCACCCGGGAACGGGAGCGGCTCGCCCGCGACATCCACGACGGCGTCCTCCAGGTGCTGGCGATGGTGCAGCGACGCGGTGCCGTGCTCGGCGGCGAGGCGGGCGAACTGGGCCGGATGGCGGGCGAACAGGAGGTCGCGCTGCGCACCCTGGTCTCCGGCGCCCTGGTGCCCCTCTCCCGGGTCTCGCTGGACGCGGCGGAGGGCGCGGTCGTGAGAGCCGTAGAAGACGAAGTGGACGAACCCGACGACGGGTCGGTCGATCTGCGGGTGCTGCTCGCGCCGTACGCCGCCGCGAAGGTGAGTTTCGCCGAGCCCGGTGCTCCGGTGCCCTTGCCCGCGCCCTCGGCGAAGGAGCTGGCCGCCGCTGTCGGTGCCGCCCTGGACAATGTGCGCAGGCATGCCGGTGAGGACGCGTGTGCGTGGATCCTGGTCGAGGACGATCCCTAAGGGGTAGGCGGGGTTTTCGGCCATGAGGGTGCGGCTCCTCGGACGGGCGTGCGGTGGGCGCTACGGCTCTGGAGCGGC
>NZ_JBHXME010000194.1:0-18471 GCF_042721125.1 Streptomyces sp. NPDC058469 | reverse complement strand
GATCTAGGCTACGGCGATGCTGTAGGATGCCGATTCGGAGTGACCCGGGACGGGGGCGCCCCGGCGCGCCGGGCCGACACCGAATCGACGACCGGCTGCCCCGGGACCCGGACAGCACAGGACCCCGGAACCGGCGCAGGGGTCCCGGGGTCCGGTCAGGGGGCCGGGCCCGATGGGGCCCGCCCGCCGCAGCCGTCACACGCGCCGCAGCACTGCCACCACCTTGCCGAGGATCGTCGCGTCGTCGCCGGGGATCGGCTCGTAGGCCGAGTTGTGCGGGAGGAGCCAGACGTGGCCGTCCTCGCGCTTGAAGCGCTTGACGGTGGCCTCGCCCTCGAGCATGGCGGCCACGATGTCGCCGTTCTCGGCGACCGGCTGGCGGCGCACGGTCACCCAGTCGCCGTCACAGATCGCGGCCTCGATCATCGAGTCACCGACGACCTTGAGGACGAACAGCTCACCGTCACCGACCAGTTGGCGGGGGAGGGGGAAGACGTCCTCGACCGACTCCTCGGCGAGGATCGGGCCACCGGCGGCGATCCGGCCCACCAGCGGGACGTACGACGCGGCGGGCTTGCCCGCGGTGTCCGTGGGCTGCGCCGACGAGGACTGGTCGGAGCCGCGGACCTCGTACGCGCGCGGGCGGTGCGGGTCGCGGCGCAGGAAGCCCTTGCGCTCCAGTGCCATCAGTTGGTGTGCGACCGAGGATGTGCTGGACAGGCCCACGGCCTGGCCGATCTCGCGCATCGACGGCGGATAGCCTCGTCGCTGCACCGAGTCCCTGATGACCTCGATCACCCGGCGCTGCCGGTCCGTGAGCCCCGAGCTGTCCGCCCGGATACCGGGAGGTCGGCCCGGTAGGGAGCGCTTGTGTCCCTCGGGATTCGCGGCTTCGTTCATTGCATGCACCGGCTCGAGTCGGCCCTGGGAGCGATCCTGGGCAGTGATGGTGGCACTGTCTGCGGTGGTGGTCACGTCGGCCCCTCTCGATGGTCTCCCTGCTGGACAACGGTAGTTGCTTTCGAAAGGTTGCGCCAAACACACGTTCGAGTGAAAAAGTACAGATAGCCTGTCGCGATCATGCGTCTGGGTGTATGGCTAACGCGGCACCTGGCGGACAAAAGGGCTCATTGTTGTACTCTTCGCCGCCGGGGTGGTGACCTCGTGGGTTGTCGCCTCAGTCTGCCACCCGGTGTTCCGGCAGCAGGGGGCCGGTCCCGTTCTGTGCGGGAGCCCCACGCCTCCTCCGTGCCGCGCTCACGGTATCTCCGTAAGTGGCCTGGCGGTACGGCTGTGCGCCCGCGTGTTCGGGGTGACGGGGCGGTCGTATGGCACATGCCAATACGGGTGCGACACGCGCGTGCGGCGTGTTTGAGTGGGCCAATCACCACATCTAGTGGTTGGATTGCGGCAGCAGCCCAGAAGTTGTGGTCCCCCGGGTCTCCAGGGTCCCGGCCATCGCCTATGCTTGGGGCTGCTTCGAGAGGCCCAAGGGGTCTCGCGAGGCTATTGAGTCTGCTGCGAGGGAGGGTTGGAGACCATGCACTGCCCCTTCTGCAGGCACCCCGACAGCCGTGTCGTCGACAGCCGTACGACCGACGACGGCACGTCGATCCGCCGACGCCGCCAGTGCCCTGACTGCTCCCGTCGTTTCACGACCGTGGAGACGTGCTCGCTCATGGTGGTCAAGCGGTCCGGAGTCACCGAGCCTTTCAGTCGTACCAAGGTCATCAACGGTGTGCGCAAGGCATGCCAGGGACGGCCTGTCACCGAAGACGCACTCGCCCAGCTCGGCCAGCGGGTCGAAGAAGCGGTGCGGGCCACCGGAAGTGCCGAACTGACCACCCATGATGTCGGGCTGGCCATACTCGGCCCGTTGCAGGAGCTCGACCTCGTCGCCTATCTGCGATTCGCCTCCGTCTACCGGGCGTTCAACTCGCTCGAGGACTTCGAGGCCGCGATCGTGGAACTGCGGGAAGCGACCCCAGGCCCCGCCGCGGACGACGAAGACGCGGTATCGGGGAGCCAGGAAGACGACGGCGGGACCGGAGGGACTGTTCAGGTCCCCGTGCCCGCCCACTCCGCCGACTGACCGACGGGCCGGAACCGGGCGGAGACCCCGGGTCCGGCCGGGCGGCGGCGAACCAGGACTTGTTGCGGGGCCATGAGCTGTGGGCGCCCGCGACACCAGACAAACACTCTGCCACGGGAACATCGTGGCATTTCCGGGCGTTTTTGCCTGTAGAGGGAGGCGGCATGACAGAGACGGCGAGCGGTCCGGCACGAGGTTCCCGCGCGAAGGGCACCAAGGCCACCAAGGGACTGCGCATCGAGCGTATTCACACCACCCCCGGCGTGCATCCGTACGACGAGGTCGAGTGGGAGCGCCGTGACGTCGTCATGACCAACTGGCGCGACGGCTCGGTCAATTTCGAGCAGCGTGGCGTCGAGTTCCCCGCCGAGTGGGCGGTGAACGCGGTCAACATCGTCACCAGCAAGTACTTCCGCGGTGCCGTGGGCACCCCGCAGCGCGAGGTGAGCCTGAAGCAGCTCATCGACCGCATCGTGAAGACGTATCGGAAGGCCGGCGAGGACCACAAGTACTTCGCCTCGCCCGCCGACGCCGAGATCTTCGAGCACGAGCTGGCGTACGCCCTCCTGCACCAGGTCTTCAGCTTCAACAGCCCCGTCTGGTTCAACGTCGGGACCCCGCAGCCCCAGCAGGTCTCGGCCTGCTTCATCCTGGCCGTCGACGACTCCATGGAGTCGATCCTCGACTGGTACAAGGAAGAGGGCATGATCTTCAAGGGCGGTTCCGGCGCCGGCCTGAACCTGTCCCGCATCCGCTCCTCCAAGGAACTGCTCTCCTCCGGTGGCAACGCTTCCGGACCGGTCTCCTTCATGCGCGGCGCCGACGCCTCCGCCGGAACCATCAAGTCCGGCGGCGCCACCCGCCGCGCGGCCAAGATGGTCATCCTGGACGTCGACCACCCCGACATCGAGGACTTCATCCAGACCAAGGTCAAGGAAGAAGAGAAGATCCGCGCCCTGCGTGACGCGGGCTTCGACATGGACCTGGGCGGCGACGACATCACGTCGGTGCAGTACCAGAACGCCAACAACTCGGTCCGCGTGAACGACACGTTCATGAAGGCCGTGGAGAACGGCGACAAGTTCGGCCTGACGTCCCGCATGACCGGCGAGGTCATCGAGGAGGTCGACGCCAAGGAGCTCTTCCGCAAGATGGCCGAGGCCGCGTGGGCCTGCGCCGACCCGGGCATCCAGTACGACGACACCATCAACCAGTGGCACACGTGCCCGGAGTCCGGCCGTATCAACGGCTCGAACCCGTGCAGCGAGTACATGCACCTGGACAACACGTCGTGCAACCTCGCCTCGCTGAACCTGATGAAGTTCCTGAAGGACGACGGCAAGGGTCACCAGTCCTTCGAGGTCGAGCGCTTCGCCAAGGTTGTCGAGCTCGTCATCACCGCGATGGACATCTCCATCTGCTTCGCGGACTTCCCGACGCAGAAGATCGGCGAGAACACGCGCGCGTTCCGCCAGCTCGGCATCGGCTACGCCAACCTCGGCGCCCTGCTGATGGCGACCGGCCACGCCTACGACTCCGACGGTGGCCGTGCCCTCGCCGGTGCCATCACCTCCCTGATGACCGGCACGTCGTACAAGCGCTCCGCCGAACTCGCCGCAGTCGTCGGCCCGTACGACGGCTACGCCCGCAACGAGCAGCCGCACCTGCGCGTCATGAAGCAGCACGCCGACGCCAACGGCGTGGCCCCGCGCGCGGACGACCTGGACACGCCCATCTGGGCGGCGGCCACGGAGTCCTGGCAGGACGTGCTGCGCCTCGGCGAGAAGAACGGTTTCCGTAACTCGCAGGCGTCCGTCATCGCCCCGACCGGCACCATCGGTCTCGCGATGTCCTGCGACACCACGGGACTTGAGCCCGACCTCGCCCTGGTCAAGTTCAAGAAGCTGGTCGGCGGCGGCTCGATGCAGATCGTCAACGGCACCGTCCCGCAGGCCCTGCGCCGCATGGGCTACCAGGAGGAGCAGATCGAGGCGGTCGTCGCCCACATCGCCGAGAACGGCAATGTGATCGACGCCCCGGGCCTCAAGCCCGAGCACTACGAGGTGTTCGACTGCGCCATGGGCGAGCGTTCCATCTCCGCGATGGGCCACGTCCGCATGATGGCAGCCATCCAGCCCTGGATCTCCGGCGCGCTCTCCAAGACGGTCAACCTGCCGGAGACGGCGACCGTCGAGGACGTAGAAGAGGTCTACTTCGAGGCGTGGAAGATGGGCGTCAAGGCGCTCGCGATCTACCGCGACAACTGCAAGGTCGGCCAGCCCCTCTCCGCCAAGACCAAGGAGAAGGAGAAGGTCGAGGTCACCGCCAAGGCCGAGGAGACCATCCGTACCGCGGTCGAGAAGGTCGTCGAGTACCGCCCCGTCCGCAAGCGTCTCCCCAAGGGCCGCCCGGGCATCACGACCTCCTTCACGGTCGGCGGCGCCGAGGGCTACATGACCGCCAACTCCTACCCGGACGACGGTCTTGGCGAGGTCTTCCTGAAGATGTCCAAGCAGGGCTCCACCCTCGCGGGCATGATGGACGCCTTCTCGATCGCCGTCTCCGTGGGCCTGCAGTACGGCGTGCCCCTGGAGACGTACGTCTCCAAGTTCACGAACATGCGCTTCGAGCCGGCCGGCATGACGGACGACCCGGACGTGCGGATGGCGCAGTCGATCGTCGACTACATCTTCCGTCGCCTGGCGCTCGACTTCCTGCCCTTCGAGACGCGCTCCGCGCTCGGCATCCACTCCGCCGAGGAGCGTCAGCGTCACCTGGAGACCGGTTCGTACGAGCCGACGGACGACGAGGTCGACGTGGAGGGCTTGGCCCAGTCGGCGCCGCGCGCCCAGGAGTTGAAGGCAGTGGCCACGCCGAAGGCCGTGGTCGAGGCGGCCAAGCCCGCCCCGCAGCAGGCGCACACCAGCGCCGAGCTGGTGGAGATGCAGCTGGGCATCCAGGCCGACGCCCCGCTCTGCTTCTCCTGCGGTACGAAGATGCAGCGGGCCGGTTCCTGCTACATCTGCGAGGGGTGTGGCTCGACCAGCGGCTGCAGCTGATCAAGGGCATCTGCTTGAAGTGAACTAGCTGGTCAGGGCGGTGGAGCCGGTATTCGGGCGCCACCGCCCTCGGCATGTCCGGGCGCGAGGCGAATCCGGTTTCCCAGCGGAACGATCAGCGGTTAATCTCCCTCGACGCGCATAGCGTGCGCACAGGGGAGGGTGGGGGCATGGTCGACATTTCCGTCGAGCCTGAAAAAGGTATGAGGGCGGGGGCCCAGGCAGTCGCGGCGGTGGTAGTGGTCGGAGGTGTCGTAGGCGGCATGTGGGGACTTGGGGGAGTCCTGCCGAAGACGTCGCAGCAAGACAGCAAACCGGCGACCTGCTCGGCGAGCACGGACAAGAGCCTGCCGGCGAAGTACGTTTCGCCGGCTGAACTCTGCACGGCACTGAACCGCTCGGAGCTTCCGGCGCTCCTGGGCACTCCGGACGAGCACGCGGAGACCGCTGGAGGCAGCGCGGGCTGGATGACCCTGGCAGGCGGCACCAAGATCGCCAGCCCCGAGGCCGACGTCGACCTGAAGACCTACTCCGTGCGGTTGTCGGCGTCCTACGACGACATTCCCATCGCCGAGGCGGCCCGCTATGTGGACTCGACCTCGCAGCTGAAGGCGGTCCTGGGCCACCCGGCCGTTCTCTACTCGGACCGGACCATCGCCATCAGCTTCAACCTCGGCGGAGGCAAGGCCAGCACGGGCCCCGGGGGCGTCGCCCGCAGCCTGCTGGTCTCCACGAGCGCGAAGGACGGCGGCGACTCCTTCGAGATATCCATCTGGCGTCAGGACGACGTGCCGCCCGATGACGAGGCGCTGTTCCGCATCGCCGAGGAGGTGCTGCCGACGGTCCCCGGTTGGACCGCCGGCTGACGAGCCGTCCGCGACGGGCTCAGGGCTGCTGCGCCCTGCCCATCGTCCTGGTGAAGGTCGCGGGGTCGTCCTCGAAGCCCCGGATGCCGGGATGGAAGTCCCAGCTGCCGGAGTCGTCCCGGACGAACTCCCCGACCGTCGCCGCCGTCGCACCGAGGACGTCACCGAAGTCGTCCTCGGTGAGGACGGTGTACCCCTCGCGGATACGCAGCTTCGGGTTGAGGACGTTGACGAACGTGCGGTGGGCGACACGCTGTTGGATGACGACACCGACCACCACGCGCGCGTACCGGTCGGCGAGCCGGTCGAGCTCCAGCGTCATGACCTCGTCCCAGCCGAAGCCCTTGCCGTCCTTGCTGTCCCGGTTGAGATAGATGGTGCCGTCGGGCGAGCGGCTGTCGAAGTGCACCGCGTACGCGGGAGCGCCGTACAGGTCGCCCACCACATACGTGGTGGCAACGATGTCCAGATCGACGGGCGGCTGCCCAGTGGGACTCGGATCCCACTGGAGCCCGACTTCGGCCTTGCGGATCCCCTTGTTGAGGCCGTTCACCACAGTTCCCCTTCCCCGTTCGCCTCGATCGCGCGCCCCAACTACTGGGCGATCAGCGTTCGTTGTCCATCGTGCCACGCGCGCGGGGGCGCATGCGCCGACGATCTCAGCCGGAGCGTGACCGGCGCCACGCTCCGTGGCCTTACGATGGCGCGGTGCTGGTCAAGTGGATTCGCTGCACCGTGGTGGACCGCCGCGGCTTCGAGCGCGGGCAGCGAAAGTGGGCGGGGCTTCTGGGGGAGCCGGGATTTCGGGGACAGGGGGGAGGCTGGAGCAGAGCGCGGCCAGGGGTGGCACACATTTTCGCGTTCTGGGAAAGCCGTGCCTTCTACGACTCGTTCATGGCCCGATCCCACGACCGGCTGGCGTCGGCCCAGGCGGGCACCTTCAAAGACGCGCAGGTCAAGCTGTTCGATCACCGCTTCGACGTGAAGACCGGCTTCGAGCCGCGCTTCACCGACGCCGACCTGGTGCGGGTGGCCCTGTGCCGTGTCCACGAGGAGCGCGCCGAGCACTTCACGCTGATGCAGGAGAAGGTCTGGAACCCGGCGATGGCCGGTTCCCCCGGCATGCTCCGCGGGATGTTCGGCGAGGCCCCGGGGCACGAGTTCATGGTGCTGTCGATGTGGCACTCGGCCGCCGAGCACGGCAAGTACCGCACCGAGCGGGTCGAGCGGCTCGCCCTACGGGCCCAGATCGAGGCAGACATCGATTCCCTCACCGGGGACATCGTGCAACTCGAACCGTCCTGGACGGTTTGAAATCCGAACTGACGCCACCGGCGTCCCAATGTGTGAATCGTGCGCCCCTATGTGGCTCATCGGGCACAATTCGTGTGACCTACGCCGTATGGAGCCCGTACCAGTGCTCGATATGCCGTCACTCGATCTAGGGTTTCGGCATGGCACGACCACGGCGCATCGTCCTTGTCCGGCACGGCGAGTCAACGGGCAATGTTGATGACACTGTGTACGAGCGTGAGCCCGACCATTCCCTGGCGCTGACCGACCAGGGGTGGCGGCAGGCGGAGGAGACCGGAAAGCAGTTGCGGGAGGTGTTCGGCCGCGAGCGCATCAGCGTGTACGTCTCCCCGTACCGCCGTACGCACGAGACCTTCCGTGCCTTCCACCTCGACCCCGATCTCGTCCGCGTGCGGGAGGAACCCCGGTTGCGCGAGCAGGACTGGGGGAACTGGCAGGACCGAGACGACGTACGCCTCCAGAAGGCGTACCGGGACGCGTACGGGCACTTCTTCTACCGCTTCGCCCAGGGCGAGTCCGGCGCCGACGTCTACGACCGGGTGGGCGGCTTCCTGGAGAGCCTCTACCGCAGTTTCGAGGCACCCGACCACCCGACGAACGTGCTCCTGGTGACACACGGCCTGGCGATGCGGCTGTTCTGCATGCGCTGGTTCCACTGGACGGTCGCGGAGTTCGAGTCGCTGTCGAATCCGGGGAACGCCGAGATGCGAATGCTCGTTCTGGGAGACGACGGCAGGTATGCGCTGGACCGGCCGTTCGACAGCTGGCGAGACCCGGAGCCGTACGGGATCACCGGATAGAGTGGCCGACCGATGATCGCTGACTCCTCTTCCGACACTTCCGACCGGCGCTTGGACCGCGCCCTGGCCAGCTTGCGTGGACTCGCCGTGGGCGACGCGCTGGGCTCACAGTTCTTCGTCCCCGCGAACCACCCGCTGCTCAAGCGCCGCGAGCCGCCCCCGACTCCCTGGCAGTGGACGGACGACACAGAGATGGCCTGCTCCGTGGTCGCCGTCCTGGCGGCCCACCACCGCATCGACCAGGACGCCCTGGCGCATTCCTTCGCCGAACACCACGACTTCGACCGCGGCTACGGCCCCGCGGTCAACCGGCTGCTGCGCCTCGTCCGTGGAGGCGGCGACTGGCGCGAACTGTCCGCCGCGCTCTTCAACGGACAGGGATCGTGGGGCAACGGCGCGGCGATGCGAATCGCACCCCTGGGCGCCTGGTATGCCGACGACCCCGAGCAGGCCACCCACCAGGCGGAGATCTCGGCTTACCCCACGCACCAGCACCGTGAGGCCGTGGTCGGCGCCATGGCGGTTGCCGCGGCCGCCGCGCTGGCCGCGGCCCCCGGTGGTCCGCCCAGTGCCGAGGCACTCCTCGACGGCGTCATCGCACTCGTACCGAAGAGCGCTGTCGGCGCGGGCCTGCGGCGCGCCCGGGACATGCTCGACTACGCCGATGCGGGCACCGTCGCGGCCGTACTGGGCTGTGGACGGCGTACGTCCGCTCACGACACGGTCCCCTTCGCGCTCTGGTCGGCCGCGCGCGGCCTCGGCGACTACGAACGGGCGTTCTGGGCCACCGCGCAGGTCGGCGGGGATGTGGACACCACCTGCGCCATCGTGGGCGGCGTGATCGCCGGCGGGAAGGCGGGGACACCGCCCGCCGAGTGGCTGGAGCGGACGGAGGCGCTGCCGGGCTGGGTTCCGACGTCCGTCTGACGTCCTCACCTCTCACCCGGGCAGCGCCGCCCGCGCCCGTCGGAAACTCTCTGTGTCCGTCGGGAACTCTCCGTGACCGCCCACCCGTTGTCGTGGCAGTCGCTGTGCGTCATATGAGTCCGCACAGACAGGGAACGACAGTTGGGGGTGTGGTCATGAGGTTTTCGCTCGTGCCGGTAGGCCGGGCCCCGACCTGGCTCGGCCGGTCAGCCGACCCCCGCACCCGCCGTGCCCGCGAGGGCGTCGAGGTCACTCTTGCGGACCCGGATCACCAACCATGCGGTGACCAGGGCGAGTACGGCCATCGCGGCGGCCGGGACGAAGGCCGTCGAGATGCCGTGCGCGAGCACCTCGTGCCCCCACGGCGCGGGCAGCTGGTGCGTCTTGGAGAACGCCGCCTTCTGTTCCGGCGATCCGTCGGCCAGGAACTTCGGCAGCTGCTTCTTCGCCTCATTCCTGCCGGCCGAGCCGAACACTGTGGTCAGGATGGACAGACCGAGCGAACCGCCGACCTGCTGCATGGCGTTGAGCAGCGCGGAGGCCGCGCCCGCCTCGTGCTGGGCGACACCGGAGACTGCGGTCACCGTCAGCGTCACGAAGTTCAGGCCCATCCCGAAGCCGAACACGAGCATCGGGCCGAGCACTCCGCCGACGTACGAACTGTCCGAGCTGATAAGGGTCTGCCAGGCAAGCCCGATCACCGCGAGCGTCGAGCCCATGAGCATGAAGGGCCGTGGCCCGAGCACCGGCAGGAACCGCTGGGACAGCCCCGCGCCGGCCGCGATCACGACCGTCACCGGCAGGAAGGCGAGACCCGCCTGGATCGGGCTGTACCCCAGCACGTTCTGCACGAAGAGCACGATGTAGAAGAACATGCCGAACATCGCGGCGGCCAGGCTCAGCATGATCACGTATGTGCCCGAGCGATTGCGGTCGGCGAACATCCTGAGCGGAGTGATCGGCTCCTTGGCCCGGGACTCGGTGACCACGAAGGCCAGCAGCAGGACGATCGCCGCGGCGAAGGAGCCGATGGTCAGGCTGTCGCGCCACCCCTTGTCCGCCGCGCGGATGAAGCCGTAGACGAGGGACGCCATGCCCGCTGTCGAGGTCAGCGCGCCCGCGATGTCGAAGCGGCCGGTGTGCCGTTCCGACTCGTTGATGTACAGCGGTGTGAGCACGGCGATCAGTACGCCGATCGGCAGGTTGACGAAGAACACCCAGCGCCAGTCGAGCCACTCGGTGAGCATGCCGCCCGCGAGCAGGCCGATCGCGCCGCCGCCCGCCGAGACCGCGGCGAAGACTCCGAACGCCCTGTTCCGCTCCGGGCCTTCGGGGAACGTGGTGGTGATGAGCGCCAGCGAGGTGGGCGACGCGATCGCGCCACCCACGCCCTGCAGGACGCGCGAGGCGAGCAATTGCCAGGGTTCCTGGGCGAAGCCGCCGAGCAGCGAAGCGAAGGTGAAGAGCAGGATGCCGGTGGTGAACACCCGCCGCCGGCCGAGGATGTCGCCGGCCCGGCCGCCGAGAAGCAGCAGGCCGCCGAAGGTGAGCGTGTAGGCGCTGACGACCCAGGTGAGGTCGGTGGTGCTGAAACTGAGTGCGGCTTGAATGTGCGGGAGAGCGATGTTCACAATCGTCGCGTCGAGTACCACCATGAGTTGGCAGGCCGCGATGACGGCGAGCGCGATGCCGGGATGCCCCTCCCGACGGGCCGCTCCTGGCTTTGGGTGCTGGATCAACTGAGAGGTTGTCACTATGGGTCCCCCACAAGTGTGTTAGTGAACGCTTGCGTTCACTGCCGCGTCAACGGTAGTGAGTCCCCAAGAGTGAACGCAAGCGTTCACTTAACTCGCCTTCGTGTGGCGCGTCCCCGTCGCTGCCGCGTGACGCATCCCCGATCCCCGGAATCCCCCATTCCACTGCTCGCTGGAGACACTCAGATGGTTACTTCGGGCTGGACGGCCGCCCCCGCTCAGACGGCCTCCCTCCGACGTCGCGGCGCCGTGCTCGAACGCGCGATCCTGGACGCCGCGTTGGAGCAACTCGGTACGGTCGGATGGAACGCCCTCACGATGGAAGGCGTCGCCGCCGGTGCCCAGACGGGCAAGGCCGCGGTCTACCGGCGCTGGTCCTCCAAGGAAGACCTCGTCGCGGACGCGCTGCAGGCGGGGCTGCCGCGCCTGAACGAGGCGCCCGACCTCGGGAACGTGCGTGAGGACCTGCTGGCGTTGTGCGTGCAGGCGCGCGACGCGATGTACTCGCGCCCCGGGTACGCCTTGCGCTCGGTGATTCACGAATGCGACACCGCGCAGGCCGAGCGCTTCCATGGCGTGATCTTCGAAGGGGTCGTGGAACCGACGATCCGACTGCTCAGGGAGGTGATCAACCGTGGAATAGAGCGGGGTGAGGTCCGCTCCGACGCCTCCAACGGCTATGTCCTGGACGCCATCCCGGCGATGATGATGTACCGCTCGAAGATGTGCGGCAGTGAATGGGGCGACCGCGACATCGAGGAAATGATCGACCAGTTGATGCTTCCGCTGCTCCGGCCCGGCGGTGCGTGAAGCGGGATCGGAGCGGTCTTGGAGGGGCCTGGGGAAACCCGGGTGTCGCAGAGGGTTCCGGGCGGCGTAGTCTGAGGACGCCATGCCGTACGAACCACCCACTCATACCGTCGAGCGCTCACTCCGCGCCACGACCGGGGCCAAGGTCATTGCCGGCGTCGACGAGGTGGGGCGCGGTGCGTGGGCCGGCCCCGTCACCGTCTGCGCGGCGGTCACCGGACTGCGCCGACCCCCCGAAGGCCTCACCGACTCCAAGCTCATCGCGGTCAGACGACGCACCGAACTCGCCGAAGAACTCCGCACGTGGGTCTCGGCGTACGCCCTGGGGCACGCCTCCCACGAAGAGATCGACGACCTGGGGATGACGGCCGCGCTCCGGCTCGCCGCAGTGCGCGCCCTGGAGGCCTTGCCCGTTCGCCCCGACGCGGTCATTCTCGACGGGAAGCACGATTACCTCGGGGACCCCTGGCGGGTCCGTACGGTGATCAAGGGCGACCAGTCGTGCGTGGCGGTCGCGGCCGCTTCGGTGATCGCCAAGGTTCAGCGCGACAAAATGATGGCCGAACTGGGCATCGACCATGCAGACTTCGCTTTCGCGGCCAACGCCGGGTATCCCTCACCCGTGCACAAGGCCGCGCTGGAGGAGCGGGGCCCCACCCCGTACCACCGGTTGTCGTGGGCGTATCTTGATGCGCTGCCCCAGTGGCGGCACCTCAAGAAGGCCCGCAGCTGGGCGGAGGGACACGTTCCGAAGATCGAGGGCCAACTCGGCTTCGACTTCTGACCTTCCGCTCGCACTCATGTGCCACCCGCTGCCGCAAACCGCACCAGCGTTTGATAAAAATCAGCTCATGCCTCTCATTCCCGAGGAGCCTCAGATTCACGAGAGTGCCCAGGGTCCCCGCGCCACTCCGGCCAGCGGCCGCGTCGCGCCGACCCCCCGCCCTGTACCCGGTCCCCGCCCCGCGGCTCCGTCGCGTCCCGGTCGTCCCGGCCCCCTGCGGCCCACGGCGCCGGCGCAACGTACGCCGCACGACGTGGCCGTGGCCAAGCCCGGACCCTCGGGTCCGGCTGTCCCCGCCTCCTCCGACACCGCTGTGGCGACCCCGCAGATCCAGGTGATCCCGGCCTCGGCCGAGGGCGCGCTGGACGCTGCCGAGGAAGCCGTAGACCTGCTTCTGGAGTCGGGGCGTGCCCCCGGTGACGTGCTGGTGATCACCACCGGCGAGCCGCACCCGTGGGCCGCCCACGAACTGTCCTTCGGCGAAGCCTCCTACTGGGCGCAGCACGACGCGCGCGACGACGTCTTCTACGCGGACGCCGCCGTCGCGGGCCGGGCGGCGTCCCGTCCCGTCGTCGTGGTCGCCGTCAACGGAGGCGCAGCCGCCGTTGCCACCACCGCCCTGCCCCTGGCCCTCGGCCGGGCCGGCACCCTGCTGATCGTCTGCGGCGACCCGCAGCAGATCAACTCGGTGCTGGGCGCGGGCGTCTGAGCCCTTCCGGGAACTCCCGGAAGGCTTTCGGAGGGCGACGGCGGTCAGGTGAACGCCGTCGCGGCGGTCTGTGCACGGTGACGCATTCGGCGTGCGCGGATTTCTGGTGCGGCCGGTGAAGTGCGCCCTCTGCGGCTGTGCTGCTGTCTCGCGCGCTGTGACCGGAGTGCGGCATTTCCCGCATGAAGCGCCTCGGACTCCGCGGCGGTGGGCCGTACGGTCCGGGCGCGGAGCCCGGACCGGGATTCAGCGGGCGGCGGCGCGGCGCAGGACCTCCGAGGCGGCGCCGCCGGTGCGGGGCAGCAGGGGCGGTACCTCGGACATGGCGAAAGGTTCCGGCGCGGAGTCCGCGCTGGGCCGACGGCCGCCACGCCCCTCGCCGAGCACCTGCCAGCCGTCACGGGTCAGCGTGATGTAGGCCCCGCAGCGCAGCCCGTGCAGGGTGCAGGCGTCGCGCAGCCCCCACATCCACGCGCCGTCCTCCTCCGTCCAACGAGCGTCGCCCTCACGGCAGTAGAGCAGCACGGCCGTACGCACCGGAGTGCGGCGGCGCAGATCGTGCGGGATGACGCGGCGCAGCTGCGCGAGCAGTGCGTTGCGGAACATCCAGCCGTCGGCCGGGGCGGACCGCCGGACGAACGAGGCGCTCGCGAGCAGCCGTTCGTCCGGGTCGAGGACGGCGACGATCGCGGTCGCCGGTCTCGGGCGATGCCGGGAGTGCAGCCCGCTGACGACCTCGCGGGGATTGCGCAGCAACGGGATTCCGGCGGCGGCCCATTCGGAGGGCTCGAGCAGACGGGCCAGGGGGTTGGCGGAAGCGGCGGACAGGTCGGCAGACGTCGACATGGATGCCGCGGAGGACGGAGCGAATCCGAAGGTCACGGTCCTCCCTTCGGCTACGCGCCCACACTACGGGCGGGGTCGGATTCGGGGGAGCGCACACCGCAGCAGAGCCCTACCGGATCACGGACGAGCCGTGCGGGGAGCGGACTCCAATTCTTCCTGTCGAACTTGGATGCGGCAACGAGCAAATGGGGCCACAGACCCTTATCTGACGGACTGTGGCTTATATCCCTACCCAATGCGTCTCCCGGCGACGCCTGGGACGTTCGCGCACGACACTTTCGTACGCCATCGATGTACGGGAGGTCCAGAGGGAGCCGGTCGGACCGGGTGCGGGACCGGGTTCCGCGCGCTGCGTCACGGCGGGGGATTGGGCCGTTGTCAGTGGCGTGCGGTTGCATGGGGGCATGAGCAACCAGGAGCTGCGTGCCGAAGCCGACGCCATCCTCGCCGAGCTGGTCGGTGATCCGAGCGGTACGGCGCGGCTGCGCGAGGACCAGTGGCAGGCGGTGGCGGCTCTGGTGGAGGAGCGCCGGCGCGCGCTGGTGGTGCAGCGCACCGGCTGGGGCAAGTCGGCGGTGTACTTCGTCGCCACCGCTCTGCTGCGCCGGCGCGGCTCCGGGCCCACGGTGATCATCTCGCCGCTGCTGGCGCTGATGCGCAACCAGGTCGAGTCGGCGGCGCGGGCCGGTATCCGGGCGCACACCATCAACTCGGCCAACCCGGAGGAGTGGGACGACATCTACGGAGAGGTCGAACGGGGCGAGACCGACGTGCTCCTGGTGAGCCCGGAGCGGCTGAATTCCGTGGACTTCCGCGACCAGGTGCTGCCCAAGCTCGCGGCCACGACCGGCCTCCTGGTGGTCGACGAGGCGCACTGCATCTCCGACTGGGGACACGACTTCCGCCCCGACTACCGCAGGCTGCGGGCGATGCTGGCCGAACTGCCCGCCGGCGTACCGGTGCTGGCCACCACGGCGACCGCCAACGCGCGCGTGACGGCGGATGTGGCCGAGCAGTTGGGCACGGGCGCCGGTGAGGCCCTGGTGCTCCGCGGTCCGCTGGAGAGGGAGAGCCTGCGGCTGGGAGTGGTCCAACTGCCGGACGCCGCGCACCGTTTGGCGTGGCTCGCCGAGCACCTGGACGAGCTGACCGGCTCGGGGATCATCTACACGCTCACCGTGGCCGCCGCCGAGGAAGCCACCGCCTTCCTGCGCCAACGCGGCTTCAAGGTGGCCTCGTACACCGGGAAGACGGAGAACGCCGACCGGCTGCAGGCCGAGATCGACCTCCAGGAGAACCGGGTCAAGGCCCTGGTCGCCACCTCGGCACTGGGCATGGGCTACGACAAGCCGGACCTGGGCTTCGTGGTCCACCTCGGCTCGCCCTCCTCGCCGATCGCCTACTACCAGCAGGTAGGCCGTGCGGGTCGCGGTGTGGCCCACGCAGATGTGCTGCTCCTGCCGGGCCGGGAGGACGAGGCCATCTGGCGCTACTTCGCCGATACGGCCTTCCCGCCCGAGACGCAGGTCCGGCAGACCCTCTCGGCCCTCGCCGACGCGGGACGGCCACTGTCCGTGCCGGCCCTGGAGACGGCGGTCGACCTACGGCGCGGCCGGCTGGAGACGATGCTGAAGGTTCTGGACGTCGACGGGGCGGTCAAGCGCGTGAAGGGCGGCTGGGCTGCCACGGGCGCGGAGTGGGTGTACGACGCCGAGCGGTACACGTGGGTGGCCAAGCAGCGGGCGGCCGAGCAGCAGGCCATGCGCGACTACGTGAGTACGTCCCAGTGCCGGATGGAGTTCCTGCGCCGGCAACTGGACGACGAAGGGGCGGTGCCCTGCGGCCGGTGCGACAACTGCGCGGGTGCCTGGATCGATTCCTCGGTCTCGGCGGAGACGTTGACGGGGGCGACGAAGGAACTGGACCGCCCGGGTGTGGAAGTCGAGCCGCGCCGGATGTGGCCGACCGGGATGCCCGCGCTTGGCGTCGACCTCAAGGGGCGCATCCCGGCCAAGGACCAGTGCTCCACCGGGCGTGCCCTGGGACGGCTCTCGGACATCGGCTGGGGCAACCGACTGCGCCCGCTGCTGGCCGAGAACGCGCCCGATGCTCCGGTCCCCGACGACGTCCTGAAGGCCGCGGTGGCGGTCCTGGCCGACTGGGCGCGCTCTCCGGGCGGTTGGGCACCGAATGTCGCGGACGCCGCAACTCGACCTGTGGGGGTCGTGGCCGTGCCGTCCCTGGCCCGCCCGCAACTGGTCGGTTCCCTCGCCCAGGGCATCGCGACCATCGGCCGCCTCCCCCTCCTGGGCACCCTGACGTACACCGGACCGGACGGCACGCACGCGGCACGCCGCAGCAACTCCGCCCAGCGTCTCAGGGCACTGTCCGACGCCTTCGCCGTCTCGGGTGAACTGGCTGATGCTCTGGCCGCCTCTCCCGGTCCCGTCCTGCTCGTGGACGACTACACCGACTCGGGCTGGACTCTCGCGGTCGCCGCCCGACTGCTCCGCCGGGCAGGCAGCGAGGGGGTTCTTCCGCTGGTCCTGGCTGCGGCGGGCTGAGGTTTCGTCTTCGAGACCCTTGTCGTCGGCCTGCGGTCGGGGTGACGGCGGCCTGCGGGTGCGGTGATTCCGGCTGGGCAGGGGCGGGGTTCGGTGGAAACGGAGTCGCCTCGGCCGGGGCGAGCTTTGGTGGCGGCGACTGAATCGCCTCGGTCGCACCTCCCCGCGGGGCGATCACGCCATCGCCGATGGCGGTCCGGATATCCCGGTCGGGCGGGCCGACTTGGCCCTGCCGAACCCCATGTGGCGTGTCCCTGACCGGACTTATCCACAGGCTCAAGCGGAATGCCGCGATCCGCGAGATCGTCGACGCATGACGAACCACAGCGAAACGACCGGATCCGCCGAAAACGGCGACATCGACCCCACCGCGTACGACCGACACGGCGCCGAGCACCAAGTCACCCTGCGCTCGCCCGCCGAGCTCGCCGACGCCCTGCCCTATCTGCTCGGGTACCGCCCCGAGGACAGCATCGTCCTCGTCGCCCTGCACGATCGGGGCGGCCGGGGCCGGTTCGGCGGCAGGGCCCGGCTCGGCATTCCCGCGGGCGCGGACGACTGGGCGTCCGTGGCACGGCAGTTGGCCCACGGCCTGGTGACGGGCAGCGAGCGCAGGGGGACCCGGCCCGAGCAGATGATCGCCTACGTCTGTCAGGAACCGGCGCCGGGAGAGTCGGGGCGCCAGGTCATGGAACGCCTGCTCCCGCTCGTGCAGAAGCTGCGCACCGAGTGCGGTCGGCTCGACGTGACCGTGATCGAGGCGCTCTGCATCTCGGACGGCCGCTTCTGGTCGTACTGCTGCCCGATCGAGGGATGTTGCCCGGTCGACGGAACCCCGATGGGCCTGCCCGGCACCTCCGTACTGGCCGCGGCGGCGACCTACGCGGGACTCCAAGTGCGCGGCACGCTACGGGAGTTGCGGACCAGGCTGCTGCCCTGGGAGACGGCGGCCGCGCTTCAGCAGGAAGTCGCCCTGGACGCCGCCGGTATGACCCTGGTTCCCAGGATCCTCGACGACGCCAGCCGAGCGGACGTGGCGCACGAGACCCTGGACCTGGCCCAGCGGATCATGAGGCGATTCGCCGCGACACCGCACGTGTCCGGTGCCCTCCACTCGGACTTTCGCGACGACGCACTGCTCGCCCACGACGAAGCCGCCACGCTGATCCTCGGCCTCCAGGACCGCACGACCCGCGACCGTGCCGCCGAATGGATGGAGGGCGACGACGCGGCACCGGCCCTGCGCCTCTGGCGCGCACTGGCCCGCCGCTGCGTCGGACCGTACGGCGAACACGCAGCGGCTCCGCTCACACTCGCCGGCTGGGTCGCATGGTCGACCGGCGACGACCTGGAGGCCAGGGAAGCCCTGGCCATGGCCCTCGGCGCGGACCCCGACTACCTGTTCGCCCGCCTCCTGCACCAGGCATGCAACGAGGGCTTGGACCCGGAGTCGATCCGACGCTGCCTGCGCGCGGAGCGGGTGGGGCGGGCAGGGGTGGCGGACGTCGGAGAGGCGGCGGGAGTTGGCGGGGTGGCGGGAGTTGAAGAGATGGCGCGCGCTGGAGGGGTGACGGGAGCCGGAAGGGCGGCGGAAGCCGGAGAGGCGACGGGAGTTGGAGGAGCGGCGGAAGCCGGAGAGGTGATGGGCGCTGGAGGGGTAGCGGGCGCTGGGAAGGTGGCGGGAGCCGGAGGGACGGCGGGAACTCGAGATCTGGCAGGAGTTGGAGGGGTAGCGGGCGCTGGGAAGGTGGCGGGAGTTGGAGGGGTAGCGGGCGCTGGGAAGGTGGCGGGAGCTGGAGGGGTAGCGGGCGCTGGGAAGGTGGCGGGAGCTGGAGGGGCGGCGGGAACTGGAGATCTGGCAGGAGCTGGAGGGGTAGCGGGCGCTGGGAAGCTGGCGGTAGCTGCAGGCGCGGCGGGCCCAGGAGATCTAGCGGGAGCAGGAAGGG
>NZ_JBHXME010000193.1:0-18533 GCF_042721125.1 Streptomyces sp. NPDC058469 | reverse complement strand
GCGGCGTAGTTGGCCTGTCCGGGGTTGCCGAGGGTGCCGGCTGCCGAGGAGAACAGGACGAACGTGTTCAGGTCGAGGTTCTTGGTCTGCTGATGGAGGTTCCAGGCGGCGTGCGCCTTTGGCCGCAGGACCGTGTCGAGGTGGTCGGTGGTCTGTGCCTCGACGGGTGCGTCCCGCAGTACGCCCGCCGCATGGATGACTCCGGTGAGGGGGTGTTCGGCGGGGACGGTGGCGAGGAGTGCGGCGAGTGCGTCGGGGTCGGCGGTGTCGCAGGCGGTGATCGTCACATGCGCGCCGAGCGCTTCCAGACGGGCCGTCAGGTCGTCCGCGCCGGGAGCGTCCGGGCCGCGCCTGCTGACGAGCAGGAGGTGATCGGCTCCTCGCTCGGCGAGATGCTCCGCGACGAGCGCGCCGAGTGTCCCGGTGCCGCCGGTGATCAGGACGGTCCGGTGGATGGGCGGCGGATCCAGCGTGAGGGTGATCTTCCCGATGTGGGTGGCGTGGGCGAGGGTGCGGATGGCGGTGCGGGCGTGCGCGATCGGATGGGAGGTGTGCGGGAGCGGCGTGAGGTCCCCGGCGGCGAGATGGCCGTGCACGATCCGGTTGAGGCCCTCGATGTGCTCGGGCCCCGTGGTGACCAGGTCGAACGCCTGGTAGTCGATGCCGGGGTGGTCGGTCAGCTCCTCGGGCGTCCGGATGTCGGTCTTGCCCATCTCGATGAAGCGGCCGTCCGGCTTGAGCAGCCGGAGGCTCGCGTCGATGTGCTCGCCCGCCAGGCTGTTGAGGACGATGTCGACGCCGTGCGGGGCGGTCTTCCTGAAGTGGTGCTCGTAGTTGGTGGTGCGGCTGTTGGCGATGTGGTCGTGATCGAGGCTGTGGCCGTGCAGGACGGGCCACTTGCGGGGGCTGGCCGTCGCGTACACCTCGGCCTCGAACAGCCGGGCGATCTGGAGGGCGGCCTGCCCGACGCCGCCGGTGGCGGTGTGGATGAGGACCTTCTGGCCCTTCCTGAGGCCGCCGAGGACGACCAATCCGTGCCAGGCGGTCAGGAATGCGACGGGGATGGTCGCGGCCTCGGCCCAGGTCCAGTCGTCGGGGATCTTCATGACGAGCCGGTGGTCGGTGGTGGCGACCGGGCCGATGCCGCCACGTGAGAACAGCCCCGTCACCCGGTCACCCGGACGGAGCGTCGTCACGTTCGAGCCGACCTTGATGACCTCACCGGCCTCCTCGCCGCCGATCGGGGCCAGCGCCTTCACCATGCCGAGCGAGACCAGGACGTCACGGAAGTTCAGACCGGCCGCGCGGGTGCGGATCCGGACCTCGTCCGGCCCCAGCGGGCCGTCGTGCAGATCGGTCGGTGCCAGGACGATGTCGTCGAGCGACCCCGTCCGGCTCGTCGACATCAGCTGCCAGCCCGTGTCCGACGGCGGCACCAGGAACGACTCGTGGCCGTCGGCCAGCCGCGGCCGGAACAGCGTCCCGGCCCGCACCGCCAGCTGCGGCTCGTCCAGGGCCTCGGCGGCCGCGACCGCCCGAAGCAGCGGGCCCGGCTCCGGCGACGCGACGTCCACCAGCCGCAAACGGCCGGGGTGCTCGCTCTGTGCGCTGCGGACCAGGCCCCACAGCGCCGCCTGCGCCGGGGACGGGGCCTCCTCGTCGTCCGGGAGGGCCTGCGCGAGGAGTGTGACGACGGTCAGCACCGAATCGGCGAACCGGTCGTCGGCCGCCCAGTCGCGCAGCAGCCCCAGTATGGTTCCGGCCGTCGCGGTCGCCGAGGCGGGGCAGTCGCAGCCGCCGGACGCGTGCGGGCAGGCCGCCGTCACCGGCAGCGCGACGACCTCCGATGGCGGGATGTCGTCGCCGAGCGCCGCCGACCAGGCCGCGAAGTCCGTGTGAAAGGGGACGTCAGCGTCGTCCGGCGGGGAGCCGAGGAAGACCGCGTCCGCCGGGCTCAGCCGGTCCGGCTCTTCGACCGGGATCCACACCGGGTGGAACAGGCCGGGCACACCGGACTTCGCAGGGGCCGCCGCGGTGAGATCACCGGTCAGCGGACGGACGACCAGCTCCTCGACCGTCAGGACGGGACGGCCCGCCGGGTCGGTCGCGTGGAGGGCGACCGCGTCGGGGCGGAGCGGCGTCAAGGTGACCTGGAGGGTGTCGGCGCCGGTCGCGTGCAGCCGGACGCCGCGCCAGGAGAACGGCAGACCGGTGCCCTGCTCGCCGAGGCCGTCGACGGCGAGGGCGTGCAGCGCCGCGTCGAGCAGGGCCGGGTGGAGGCCGTGGCCGTCGACGGGTGTCGTCGCGTCCAGCCGGACCTCGGCGCGGAGCGCGTCACCGGCCCGGCGCAGGCCGCGCAGGTTGCGGAACGCGGGGCCGTAGCCGTAGCCGTCGCTCTCCAGGCGTTCGTACAGGCCGGACAGGTCGACCGGGTCGCCGTCCGCGACGTCCGGGGCCGGTATCGCGGGGAGTTCGGGGGCGAGGATCCCGGTCGCGTGCGGCACCCAGCCGGACGGGTCGTCGGCGGGCCGCGAGTGGACGGCGAACGGGCGGCGGCCGTCGTCACCGGCCGGTTCGGCCACGATGTGGAGGACGCGCGGAGCCGACAGCGTCAGCGGTGTCTGGAGGATCAGCTCGTCGACGTCCGGGCAGCCGGTGGCCTCCCCGGCGTGCAGGGCCAGGTCGAGGAGGGCCGTGCCGGGCAGCAGCGGCATGCCGTGGACGGCGTGGTCGGCCAGCCACGGACGGGATGTGAGACCGATCCGGCCGGTCGCCTGCCAGCCGCCGTCCGGGAGCGCGGACTGGGCCGCGAGCAGCGGATGCCCGGCCGGTACGAGGCCGAGCCCAGCGGCGTCACCGGCGGGGGCCTCCAGCCAGAACCGGGTCCGCTGGAACGGGTAGGCGGGCGGCGGGTCCAGCAGCGGGGAGGAGGTGAGCCGCCAGGAGACCTTGGTGTGGGTGCCGGTGTGGGCGTGGGCGAGCGCGGTCAGGAACGCGGCGGCGTCGGGGGCGCGGTGATCGAGGACGGCCTGGGTCACCGCACCGTCCAGGTTCTGCTGGGCCAGGGTGGTGAGCGTCGGCCGAGGCCCGAGTTCGAGGTAGAGGGCGGGGGAGTGTTCGGCGTGGAGGTGGGAGAGGCCGTCGTGGAAGCGGACGGCGCTGCGGATCTGGGACGTCCAGTAGGCGGGGTCGGTGAGCTGCTCTTCGGTGGCGGTCAGACCGGTGACGTTGGAGATCACCGGCAGCCGGGTCGGGTGGTAGGCGACGGTCTCGGCGATCTTCTGGAAGTCGGCGAGCATGGGTTCCATGAGGGCCGAGTGGAACGCGTGGCTGACCACCAGGCGGCGTGCGGTGATGCCCTGGGCGGCGAGCCGGTCCGCGAGCGCGTCGAGGGCGTCGAGGGGGCCGCTGACGGACGTCGCGTGCGGCGAGTTGACGCCCGCGACATCGATGCCGTTGCCGTCGAGGTGGGGGAGCAGCTCGGCCTCGCCCGCCTGGACGGTGAGCATGCCGCCCCCGGCCGGGAGTGCGCTCATGAGCCGTCCGCGCGCCGCGATGAGCCGGGCGGCGTCGTCCAGGGTCCAGAGTCCGGCGAGGTGGGCGGCCGTGAGTTCGCCGATGGAGTGCCCGAGTAGCTGGTCGGGGCGGACGCCGTGGTCTTCGAGGAGCCGGAAGAGGGCGACCTGAAGCGCGAAGAGTGCCGGTTGCGCGTAGGCAGTGTCGTGGATGATCTCGTCGCCGCCGAGGATCACCTCGTCGAGCGGCCGGTCGAGATACGGGGTGAACGCGGCGCAGACCTCATGGAAGGCGGCGGCGTAGACCGGGAACGCGGCATGCAGGCCCCGGCCCATGCCGGGGGACTGGCTGCCCTGGCCGCTGAACAGGAACACGGTCCCGCCGTCGCCGGGCTCGCCCGTCACCAGGCGCGGGTCGGGCGCACCGGAGGCGAGCGCCGACAGGGCTCCGGCGAGCGACTCCCGGTCGGAGCCGTCCACGATGACGGCCGCCCGCCGCGTGAACAGGGCACGGGCCGTCAGGGACGCCGCGAGCCCGGCGGGGGACGCCTTCGGGTCGGCGGCCAGATGACCGGCCAGCCGGGCGGCCGCGGTGCGCAGCGCCTGAGGGGTCCGCGCCGACAGCGTCACCACGACCGGGCCGACGGGCGGCTCGGCAGTCTCCCGCTCGGGAGCCTGCTCGAGGATGACGTGGGCGTTGGTGCCGCTGATCCCGAACGACGACACCGCGGCCCGGCGCGGACGTCCCGTGTCCGGCCAGGACGTGGCCTCGGTGAGCAGCGCGACATGACCGTCCGCCCAGTCGACGTGCGGCGACGGCGCGTCCACGTGCAGCGTCTTCGGCAGGACGCCGTGCTGCATCGCCTGCACCATCTTGATGACGCCCGCGACGCCCGCCGCGGCCTGCGTGTGCCCCAGGTTCGACTTGACCGCGCCCAGGTGGACGGGCCGGTCGGCGGAGTGCGCGCGCCCGTAGGTGGTGAGCAGCGCCTGTGCTTCGATGGGGTCGCCGAGGGTGGTGCCGGTGCCGTGCGCCTCGACCGCGTCGACCTCGTCGGGGGAGAGCCCGGCGTTCGCCAGCGCCAGCTCGATGACCCGCCGTTGGGCCGGTCCGTTCGGCGCGGACAGCTGCGTGGTCGTGCCGTCCTGGTTGATCGCCGAACCCTTCAGCACCGCGTGCACCGGATGCCCGAGCCGGACGGCGTCCGACAGGCGCTCCAGCAGGACGAGCCCGATGCCCTCGCCCCAGCCGGTGCCGTCGGCGGCGGCCGCGAACGATTTGCACCGGCCGTCGGGGGACAGGCCGCGCTGCCGGCTGAACTCCAGGAACACCGACGGCGTCGACATCACGGTGACGCCGCCCGCCAGCGCCATCGAGCACTCGCCCGACCGGAGAGCCCGCGCCGCCAGATGGATCGCGACCAGCGACGACGAGCAGGCGGTGTCGATCGTCACGGCAGGCCCCTGGAACCCGAACGCGTGCGAGACCCGCCCGGAGGCGACGCTGCCCGCGCTGCCCTGCCCGAGATATCCCTCGACCTCGGCGGGCGCCCGGACGATCCGCCCCCCGTAGTCGTGGTACATCACCCCGGCGAACACGCCGACGTCGGTCCCACGCAGTTCCGCGGCGGCGATTCCCGCGTTCTCGACGGTCTCCCACGTCGTTTCCAGAAGAAGCCGCTGCTGCGGATCCATCGAAAGCGCCTCACGCGGATTGATCCCGAAGAATTCGGCGTCGAATTCCCCGGCGTCATGCAGAAATCCCCCGTACCGCGTATAACTCGTGTGCGCCTTCCCGGGATCGGGGTCGTACAGCGAGGCGACGTCCCACCCTCGATCGGACGGAAACTCCGAAACGGCGTCCCGCCCGTCGGCGACCAGCTCCCACAGTTCCCGAGCCGACCCCACCCCGCCGGGATACCTGCACCCCATCCCGACGATCGCGATCGCCTCACACTGCCGCTCTTCGAGCTCCCGCACCCGCTCCCGCGTGCGATAAAGGTCATTCGTCGCCCGCCGAAGATATTCGCGAATTTTCTCCTCGCCGGACATCCAACCTCCCACACAGCGCGACAAAAGCTCCTCCGCGCAGCGTAGGTCCGCCCCCTAACGCCCCCCTTCAACTCCCCTTAAGCGGCACCGAAATCCCACCTCTGCCCTTGCCGAATACCTCATCCACGCAGGTGAGATCGGGTTTGGGCGTTGGCCGAGGCCGATCGAGTCGCCGGTATCGCGCGGCGCCGGTTGGCGCGGCATGATGATCGGTCGTGCTGCTGAGACTGGCGTACCTGGGTGTGACGAGCGCGTTCGCGATGCTGCGACTGCTGCCGATGAGCGACCGGGAGAAAGATGTCGAGATCCTCGCTCTGCGCCACCAGATCGGCGTTCTGGAACGGCAGCTGAACGGGCAGCAGGTTCGGTTCCACGCGAGCGACCGGGCGTTTTTGGCGTCGCTCCTCCACGGCCTGCCACGGGAAGTGCTGCGCCGGATGCGGCTGCTGGTGTGGCCGGACACGGTACTGCGCTGGCACCGCGACGTCATCGCCCGCCGACACGCTTCCCAGTCCCGGCCGAAGCGCGGAGGCCGGCTCCGCACCGTGCACTCGATCCGGGCGCTGGTGCTGCGCCTGGCCAGGGAAAATCCAAGTTGGGGCTATCGGCGCCCGCACGGTGAGCTGCTCGTACTCGGGGTGAAGGTGGCAGCATCCACGGTCTGGGAAATCTTGAAGTAGGCCGACGTCGACCCGGCGCCCGAGCGGGCCTCCAGCACTTGGGCGGACTTCCTGCGCTACCGGGCCGACGCGCTCCTGGCGTGCGATTTCTTCGAGGCCGTCACTCTGTCCGGGGCCCGCTTGTACGTGTTCGCCGTGATCGAGCACGCGAGCCGCCGGATCCGGATCCTGGGCGCGACCGCGCACCCGACCGCGTCCTGGGTGGTCCAGGCTGCGAAGAATCTCGTCATGGACCTCGAGGACGCCGACTGCCGGGCTCGCTGTCTGATCAGGGATCGGGACGGGAAGTTCCCACGGCCGTTCGACGAGGTGCTCAAGGACGCGGGTATCGAGGTGGTGCTCAGCGGCGTCCGGATGCCGCGCATGAACTCGATCATGGAGCGGTGGGTGCAGACCTGCAGGCGAGAGCTGCTGGACCGTACGTTGATCTGGAACCAGCGCCATCTCCTGCGCCCTGCGCGAGTTCGAGACGTTCGATAACGAGCACCGGCCGCACCAGGGTCTTGCGAATGCCCGCCCTCTCCACTCGCTGCCCGCTCCGATCGAGGACCCGGACCGGATCGCCCATCTGGACATACGACGGCCGGCGCGACTCGACGGCACCCTCCACGAGTATCAACATGCCGCCTGACCAGCATGGAGGAGGTATGCGGCAAGCGCACCGGTGACCGCAGAAACTCCGGCAGTCCACCGGCGGCCGGCCAACCCGAAGGAGAAGTGCCTCGTGATGTTGACCAGCGACGAGAAGAAGACCATCCGTGTCCAACTGCGCGAGCTGCGCGGCTACCTGAAGATGTGGACGCTCAAGGCACCCGGCCTCCACATCGACCAGGCCCTCGTCTGCCCGGAGCCGACGCATCGCCTACGTGGCTTGCGGGGTCCTCCGAGGCGAAACCGGCGCGGCCTCTCTGCGGAAGTTCTCCGCCGTCGCCTGGGTCACCCTCGAACAGATCCCTGAGTAGGGGCCGCGCCTGCCCTACGCGCCCGCCCTGGCCTAGGTAGCAGAGGGCGCAGCGCCGGGCGTCTGAAAACTGTCGAGGTGGTTGCCGACCCCGTCCAGATTCAATGCCGCAGACGCCATCACCGAGAACAGCGTCAGCTCCCGGACGAGATTGACACGAATGTCGACGGCCGCCTGCAGCGCCTGCTGCCTGCCGTCGTCCAAGGACTCGTCGTAGATCGCCGACACGGCACTCGCAAGTCTGTACGGGATACGGCACAGCTCCGCGGCCTGGCCAGCGACTGCCTGCGGCCCGTCGATCATCACCGTGTTGCGGGCCGTATCGATCTCGCCGGCGGCTTCGGCCATCTCCGCGAGGTGCTGGACGATTTGGCCGGTCAACCGAGCTCCGTCAATTCTGTCGTCTCGCGTCGCCTGGACCAGTGTCGACACCGCCTGCGTGAAGGCGATGTATGTCGCTCGACGGTTTTCCAGGCGCCTGCCCACGTGATCGACGTACAGCTGCGTGCGGGCCTGTTCCTTCGACTGATCCAGCTCCTGGCGCTTGCTGCCCGCAGCTATTCGCGCTTGCCAGGTCGTACCTATCAGCGCCAGGGAGGCGCCGAGGCCAGTGCCAACGACGCCTACTACGGCCGTGATGATCTGAGTCTCATTGCCTGCGACTACCAGCCCCGAGCCCACCACTCCTGAATGTGCGGGCGTTCCGCCCCGAGGGTGCTGTCGTTGCCGTGCCCGGGGTAGATCCAGGTCTCATCCGGCAGGGTGAACACCTTCTCCTCAAGCCCACTCATCAGGCTTTGAAAGTCCTCCGGTTGTGTTGTCCGGCCAGGCCCACCCGGGAACAGACAGTCCCCGGTGAACACATGAGGGTGCCCGTGCGGGTCGTCGTAGACGAGCGCGATCGAGCCCGGCGTATGACCCACGAGGTGACGCGCGGTCAGCTCGACCTGCCCCACGCGGATCGTGTCGCCGTCGCCGACCAGGACGTCGGTCGGCACGGGGATGCCGTCGGCGTCCTCGCGGCCCGCGTACGTACGCGGGCGCGTGGCCGTCACGACCTCGGCGAGCGCCTGCCAGTGGTCGCCGTGCTGGTGGGTGGTGACGACGGACGCGATGCCGTCGTCGCCGATCGTGCCGAGCAGGGTCTCCGCGTCGTTGGCGGCGTCGATCAGCAGCTGCTCGTCCGTGGCCCGGCAGCGCAGCAGATAGGCGTTGTTGTTCATGGGCCCGACCGCGATCTTGGTGATCATCAGGTCCGTGAGCTCGTGCACATCCGCCGGTCCACCGACCGTCACCTCGCCGCTGTACGTCATGGCGGTCACCCTATAGCGGCGGCAGCGTCGGCAAGGAGCCGCCGTCGGCCGTCAGGCCGGACCCGTCGCGGCGCCCGCAGAGCCAGCCGAGCAGATCGACGGGGCTTCCGGTGACGGTGACTTCGGGCTTGTCCGCCGCCCGGCCCGTGCTCCACGCGCGCGTGCCGTCGGTGAGGTGCGTCGAGGGCACATCGGGGTGCCCGTCGAACCGCTCGACCAGGAAGTCGGTCTCGCGCCGGGTGAACTCCTCCGGAAGGTCCTCCAGCTCGTACCCGATCCCCAGGTCCACGTGATGCAGCTCGACCTCGCCCCAGCGCCGGAACGGGATCCGGGAGGCCGAGTCGACGACCCCGTTGCGCAGCTCCACCCGGCGCGACCAGTCCGCCGGAGCGGCGCCCACCGCCTGGAAGCCGGCCGCGCTCTCGCGCACGTCGGCGAGCTGGACGTCGAGGGGGCGCGGGGCGTCGCGCTCGATGTCGGCGTCGCGCATGCTCGCCGTGGCGTACATGGGGCGCCCCTCCAGGACGTTCGCGAGGCCGTCCGCGTTGCGGGCGATATGGGCGAGGACATGGTTACGGCTCCAGCCGGGGAGCCGTGACGGCTCGGCCGCCGAGGCGTTGTCCAGTGCGGCGGCTGCGGTGAGCAGCCGTTCGGTCGCGTCACGTACAGAGGCCAGGTCATGAGCGTGATCAATCATGCTGCTGACCCTAGTCCCGCCACACCTTTGGGTGAAGGTGGTGAAGCAGTGCCGTAAATCGAATGCGCGTGCTATATCGTCGGGTGCGGCGTCGGGCATGCTGGAAGGCCGGAGGTTGTTATGCCTCCGCCGGGATTCCGACCGGCGTTGTCAGTGGCTCCCCCTAGTCTGAGAACGACGGGGGTCCCGCCCCTGTCACTTCTCTCAAGAAAGGTGCGGACCGGCGTGGCCGACCGTCTCATCGTCCGTGGCGCGCGCGAGCACAATCTGAAGAATGTCTCGCTCGACCTTCCACGCGACTCGCTCATCGTTTTCACGGGCCTGTCCGGGTCGGGCAAGTCCTCCCTGGCCTTCGACACGATCTTCGCCGAGGGCCAGCGGCGCTACGTGGAATCGCTCTCCTCGTACGCCCGCCAGTTCCTCGGCCAGATGGACAAGCCGGACGTCGACTTCATCGAAGGTCTCTCCCCGGCCGTCTCCATCGACCAGAAGTCGACCTCGCGCAACCCGCGCTCGACGGTCGGCACCATCACCGAGGTCTACGACTACCTGCGCCTCCTCTTCGCGCGCATCGGCAAGCCGCACTGCCCGGAGTGCGGCCGCCCGATCACGCGCCAGTCGCCGCAGGCCGTCGTCGACAAGGTCCTCGCGCTGCCCGAGGGAAGCCGCTTCCAGGTGCTGTCGCCGCTGGTGCGCGAGCGCAAGGGCGAGTTCGTCGACCTCTTCGCGGACCTCCAGACCAAGGGCTACAGCCGCGCGCGCGTGGACGGCGAGACCATCCAGCTCTCCGAGCCGCCCACCTTGAAGAAGCAGGAGAAGCACACCATCGAGGTGGTCATCGACCGCCTCACGGTGAAGGACTCCGCCAAGCGCCGCCTCACCGACTCCGTGGAGACCGCCCTCGGGCTGTCCGGCGGCATGATCGTGCTCGACTTCGTCGACCTCCCCGAGGACGACCCCGAGCGCGAGCGCATGTACTCGGAGCACCTGTACTGCCCGTACGACGACCTGTCCTTCGAGGAGCTGGAGCCCCGCTCCTTCTCCTTCAACTCGCCCTTCGGCGCCTGCCCCGAGTGCTCCGGCATCGGCACGCGCATGGAGGTCGACGCCGAGCTGATCGTCCCGGACGAGGACAAGTCCCTGGACGAGGGCGCCATCCACCCGTGGTCGCACGGCCACACCAAGGACTACTTCGGCCGTCTCGTCGGCGCCCTCGCGGACGCGCTGGGCTTCCGGACCGACATCCCCTTCGCGGGCCTCCCGCAGCGCGCCAAGAAGGCCCTGCTGTACGGCCACAAGACGCAGATCGAGGTCCGGTACCGGAACAGGTACGGACGCGAGCGTGTCTACACGACGCCCTTCGAAGGCGCCGTCCCCTTCGTGAAGCGCCGGCACGGCGAGGCGGAGAGCGACGCCAGCCGCGAGCGCTTCGAGGGCTACATGCGCGAGGTGCCCTGCCCCACCTGTCACGGCACGCGCCTGAAGCCCGTCGTCCTCGCGGTCACGATCATGGACAAGTCGATCGCCGAGATCGCCGGGATGTCGATCAGCGACTGCGCGGAGTTCCTGGGCGGGATGAAGCTCGACGCCCGCGACAAGAAGATCGCCGAGCGGGTGCTGAAGGAGTGCAACGAACGGCTGCGCTTCCTGGTCGACGTCGGCCTCGACTACCTCTCGCTGAACCGCGCGGCCGGCACGCTCTCCGGCGGCGAGGCCCAGCGCATCCGGCTGGCCACGCAGATCGGCTCCGGACTCGTCGGTGTCCTGTACGTCCTCGACGAGCCGTCCATCGGCCTGCACCAGCGCGACAATCACCGGCTGATCGAGACCCTGGTCCGGCTGCGTGACATGGGCAACACGCTCATCGTCGTCGAGCACGACGAGGACACCATCAAGGTCGCCGACTGGATCGTCGACATCGGCCCCGGCGCCGGCGAGCACGGCGGCAAGGTCGTGCACAGCGGCTCCCTGAAGGAACTGCTCGCCAACGACGAGTCGATGACCGGGCAGTACCTGTCCGGCAAGAAGGCCATCCCGTTGCCCGACATCCGGCGCCCGCTCGACCCCTCCCGCCGGCTCACGGTGCACGGCGCCCGGGAGAACAACCTCCAGGACATCGACGTCTCGTTCCCCCTGGGCGTGTTCACCGCGGTCACCGGCGTCTCCGGCTCCGGCAAGTCGACCCTGGTCAACGACATCCTGTACACGCACCTGGCCCGCGAACTGAACGGCGCGAGGAACGTGCCGGGACGGCACACGCGTGTGGACGGCGACGACCTCGTCGACAAGGTCGTGCACGTCGACCAGTCGCCCATCGGCCGCACGCCCCGGTCCAACCCGGCGACGTACACCGGAGTCTTCGACCACGTCCGCAAGCTGTTCGCGGAGACGACCGAGGCGAAGGTGCGGGGCTATCTGCCCGGCCGCTTCTCCTTCAACGTCAAGGGCGGCCGCTGCGAGAACTGCGCGGGCGACGGCACCATCAAGATCGAGATGAACTTCCTGCCGGACGTCTACGTCCCGTGCGAGGTGTGCCACGGCGCCCGCTACAACCGGGAGACGCTGGACGTCCACTACAAGGGCAAGTCCATCGCCGACGTCCTGAACATGCCGATCGAGGAGGCCACGGAGTTCTTCGAGGCGGTCCCCGGGATCGCCCGCCACCTCAACACCCTCAAGGACGTCGGCCTCGGCTACGTCCGGCTCGGCCAGTCCGCGACCACCCTGTCCGGCGGTGAGGCACAGCGCGTCAAGCTCGCCAGCGAGCTGCAGCGCCGCTCCACCGGCCGTACGGTCTACGTCCTGGACGAGCCGACCACCGGCCTGCACTTCGAGGACATCAGCAAGCTCCTCACCGTGCTCGGCGGCCTGGTCGACAAGGGCAACACGGTCATCGTCATCGAGCACAACCTCGACGTGATCAAGGTCGCCGACTGGGTTGTCGACATGGGTCCGGAGGGTGGCGCGGGCGGCGGTCTGGTCATCGCCGAGGGCACACCGGAGCAGGTCGCCGCGGTCCCGGCCAGCCACACCGGCAAGTTCCTGCGCGAGATCCTCGACGCCGACCGGATCAGCGACGGGGCCCCGGTGAAGGCCCCGCGCAAGACGGCCGCCAAGAAGACCGCGGCGGTCGCGGCGAAGAAGTCCGTGCCCGCCAAGAAGGCCACGCCCGCGAAGAAGACGACGCGAGCCCGCAAGGCCTGACCGGCACACAGCAAGAAGCACGAGTGCGGCGCCCTGCGGGAACTTCCCCGCAGGGCGCCGCACTTGGTGGCGCAGACAGCCCGCCACCGCTGAACGCCCGCTACAGACCGCCCAGTTCAGAGGCGTACGGCGGTTCCGCCCCCGCCCTTGAGCACGTGATCGCCGCCGCCCGCGCCGCGAACCGCAGCAACTGGGTCCAGCCGTCGCGGCCCAGGACGGCCATCCCTTCCGCGGACAGCGCGTTCCGGGCGGACAGACTGTGCAGCAGCGCCGCGTTGACGGTGTCGCCGGCGCCGATCGTGTCCACGACGTCGACCTTCTCGCCCGGTACCGGGTACACCGTGCCGTCCTGGGTGAACGCGGAGAGGCCGTCGCCGCCCTGGGTGATCACGACGGCCGAGGGGCCGGCGTCCAGCCACTCGCGCGGGGTGCCGCCCAGCCACAGCGCGTCCTCCTCGGACAGCTTGAGGAGCGACACGTACGGCAGCCAGCTCTTGAAGCGCGCCCGATAGGCGTCCGCGTCGGGGATCAGGCCCGCCCGGATGTTCGGGTCGAGCAGGGTGAACACGCCCTCGGCGAACGCGGTCCGCATCAGCTCCTCGTAGGCACTCGCCCCCGGCTCCAGGACGAGCGAGCAGGTGCCGAAGGACACGGCCTCGGTCTCGGCGGGCAGCGCCGAGGGCACCGCGAAGAGCCGGTCGGCGGTGCCGTCGACGTAGAAGGAGTACGTGGCCGAGCCGTGCGCGTCGAGCGTGGCGACCGCGAGGGTGGTCGGCTCCTGGCCGCGCTGCACGTCCAGGACGTCCACGTCGGCCTGCCGCAGCCCGCCGAGGAGGGCCTCGCCGAACGCGTCGTAGGAGACGCGGGAGCAGAAGGCGGTGGGGGAGCCGAGGCGGCCGAGGGCGACGGCGGTGTTGAACGGGCCGCCGCCGAGCGCCGGCTTCAGGGCGGCGAGGGCTCCCGTGCCCTGCGGCACCAGGTCGATCAGGGCCTCACCGGCAACGACGATCACGAGATGTTTCCCTTCTGGGACTGTTCGGACTGGTCGGGGCAGCCGCAGGACGTGCGGTGGACGAAGGTGCAGGGGAGGCGCAGGACGCGGGCGGGCCGGTCCGGCGAGGCGAGCCGGTCCAGCAGCAGCCGTACGGCCTGGGCGCCGATCTCCTTGCTGGGCTGGGCGATCGCGGTGAGCCGGGGCTCGAACAGGTCCGCCCAGGCGAAGTCGTCGAAGCAGCACAGCGCCAGGTCGCCGGGGACGGACAGGCCGCGCTCGCGCAGGGCGCGCAGGGCGCCGATGGTCATCGCGTTGTTGGCCGTGACCAGGGCCGTCGGCGGGGCGGCGAGGGACAACAGCTTCTCGGTGGCCCCCTCGGCGGCGGCCGACTCGGAGTCGCCGTGCACCAACAGCCGCTCGTCGTAGGGGAATCCGGCGGCGGCGAGGCCGTGGCGGTACCCGGTGATCCGCTCGCGGGTGGTGCTGAGCCCGGGCAGGCCCGCGACGAGGCCGATACGGCGGTGGCCGAGTCCGGCGAGGTGGGTGACGAGGTGGGCCGTCGGTTCGACGTTCTCGGCGCACACCTGGTCGACGGGGGGCGCGTCGTCCGAAGGCGCCTCGACCACCCGGTCGAGGAACACCGTCGGTACGGAGTGCCGGCCGAGGTAGGCGACGAGGGCGTCCGGGGTCGCCGACGGTGCGACGATCATGCCGTCCACCCGGCGCTCGTGCAGGAGTTGGACGACCGTGCGCTCGTGCTCCGGGTCGTCGTGCGGATCGGCGATGAGCAGGCTGTAGCCCTGTTCCAGGGCTCCGGCCTCGACGCCCTGGAGGATCTCCGTGAAGTACGGGTTGCTGATCGCCGACACCGCGAGGCCGATGGAGCGGGTGCGGGACGTGACCAGGGAGCGGGCGAGGGTGTTGGGGGTGTAGCCCAGTTCCTCGATCGCGGTCAGCACGGCCTGCCGGGTGCCGGGCAGCACCGGACGGGTGTCGTTCAGGACGTGCGAGACGGTCGCGACGGACACACCGGCGCTCCGTGCGACGTCGACCATGGTGGCCATCGCGGGTCCCCCTCTCCGAGGTGCGGTGGGCCTTCTGGGCGGGAACGTATCCCATTCGCCGCCCGACGTAAACGCTTGCGCAAACGTTTACGTACCGTGAGCGCCCGTCCGGTGAACCCACCTCAAAGCGGGCGGAACGCCACGGGTATCGTCGCCGTGCACGGCCCCTTGAGCAGCCCGAACAGCCTGAACACCCCGAACAACAGCTGGAGATCCCCATGCCCGGCCGCCCCGCCCCGAGCCGTCGTACCGTCCTGCGCGGAGCGGCCCTCACGCCCGTCGCCGGGCTCGGACTCACCGCCTGCTCGGGCGGGGGCTCAGGGGCCGCCGCGACCCCGACCGCGCCCGTGGAGCTCGGAGCGGAGAGCGAGGTCGCCAAGGGGAGCGCCAAGCTGTACCGCGATCAGAACGTGGTCGTCAGCCGGGCCGCGAACGGCACCCTCAAGGCGTACAGCACGATCTGCACGCACGCGCAGTGCCCCATCAACAAGTTGGACGGTACGACGCTCATCTGCCCGTGCCACGGCAGCCAGTTCGACGCCACGACCGGGAAGGTGGTGCAGTCGCCGGCCACCGAGCCGTTGCAGGAGCTGAAGGTGACGGCCGAGAACGGAAAGATTGTCGCGGGGCCGAGCGTCTGATCCCAGGGGCGTCCGGGCCCCGGCGGCTCACTCCCAGTCCCAGCCGATCCCCACGATCCCCGACCGCATCCGCGGCTCGACGAGGTGCACCGAGTGGTGTCCTCCTGTCAGGCGCAGTTCCTGGCGGCCGCTGCGCGGGGCCGCCGCCGAGTGCTGGGTGAAGCGGTTGCAGCGCACCGGCAGCGCGTTCTCGTCGAAGCGCACCTGGAGTGCGTACTGGCCGCCCGCGATACCGAAGTCACGGACGTACTCGCGGGAGACGCCGGCGGTGCCGTCCTCGACGCCGTAGCGGAAGAGGAACGTATCTCCGGAGCGCAGGCGGGTGCCGAAGAGGAGCTCGGCGACCAGGATGCCGGTCTCGTGGTGGCGGTGGACGCGGCCCGTGCGGCAGTTCTCCAGGGCGTGCACCGTCATGCGGTCCGGGGCGCAGCCCGGGTCGCCGTAGTGCACGGCTATGAAGCGGTCGATGCCGTCCCGGTGGGCGCGGACGATGTGGTGCGACTCGCGGCCGGCCAGCTCGCGGTGTGGCCCGATGCGCACGCGCTCGTGGTGCCCCAGGGTGTGCAGGCCGCTGTCGAGCGAGGACTCCAGCTCGGCCAGCAGCTGTTCCAGGACGCCGGAGGCCTCGACGAAGGAGCGGTACGAGCGGGCCGCCGGGCGCTGCGCCACGGCGCGTTCCTCGGCCTCGGCGAGCAGCCGGATCAGTGACTCCTCCGGGAGCTGGAGGATCTCCTCCAGCGCCCGTACCGCCCGCAGCGACTCGGGGCGCTGCGGGCGGCGGGCGCCCTGCTGCCAGTAACTCAGGCTGGTGACACCGACCTTGACCCCGTAGCGCGAGAGGTGGTGCTGGACGCGCTGCAGCGGCAGTCCGCGGGCGGCGATGGCGGCGCGCAGCGCGACATGGAAGGGGCCGCCGCGCAGGGCCGAGTCCAGTTCCGCGGTGGCGACGTCGGCCTGCTGTGTGGCGTGCGGCATGCAGGGGCCCTTTCTGTGAATGTCCACAACGGCTGGTCAGGCCGTTCACGCGAGTTGCTTCGGGGCCCCCGTCGGCGCCGGAGGAAGGTCTTCACATCCGTACGCCCTCGTTCACGCCCCGAGTTCCCCCGCATTGAAGCGTGTTGACCAAGTCCCGACAACACCTGTCGCTCATCAGGCATATGTGACTTGGCCCGGTCGCGGCGGGTGCTCTCACGGCGGTGCGGCGGGCCCGTCGTCGCCCAGCACGTCCCTGATCGCCCGTGCGGACAGGGCCGACTTGTGCAGGAAGCCGTGCGCGGGGCTGGCGGCGATGAGTTCCTGGAAGTCCTCCCGGGAGTGGGTCGAGATGAGGATCACCGCCGGTACGTTGCCCACCAGCCGGCGCGCGACGTCGAAGCCGTTCTCGCCGTCGAGGTCGAGATCGACCAGGACGACGTCGGGGGCCGTTTCCCGGGCCTGGGAGAGGGCGTCCGCGCCCGTCGAGGCGATGCCGACGACTTCCACTCCGTCACGTTCCAGCAGGGCGCGAGCCGCCTCCAGGAACCGGGCGCTGTCATCGACGAGGAGACAGCGCAGCGACATGCGCTCAGCTTGCCAACCGGTGGTCGGTCGCGCCTTCCAGCTAGCCGGAAAGTGCTGAAGTCCCGTGCCACAAACGAAGGTTCTCGTGCACGCAGGGCGATGGGGATGGGACGGGCGGTAGCATGACGGCGCCCTGGGGGAGACCACGTCGTCCGATCGAGTGGGGGGTGTGCCATGAACGGAACGAGCGCCACGCGCGCGTGGACCGGCAGCCGGGGGATCAGCCGGGTCCGCGGAACCCTGGTCCCCTGGGTGGTGTGCGCGGCCCTCCTGCTGGCCGCGTGCGACGGCGGCGGGAGCGACGCCAAGGGGGCGAGCGTCTCCCCGAAGGACACCACGTGCGACGGGAGGATCCACGGCACCGCGCACATCACCGTCTGGTACCACGCGGGCCCGAGCGGCGAGTTCACCACGCTGCAGAACCAGGTGAAGGAGTTCAACAGGCGGCAGAAGCAGGTGCGGGTCGAGCTGGTCACCCTCCCGGAGGACCGCGCCTACACCGCCCTGGTGCTGTCGGCGGCGGCCAGCGGCGACCTCCCCGACCTCCTGGACTTCGACGGCCCGAACCTCTACAGCTACGCCTGGTCGGGCAAGCTCCGGCCGATCGACTCCTGTGTGCCCGCGAGCGTCCGCGCCGACCTGTTGCCGACGATCCGTCAACAGGGCACCTACGCGGGCAGGTTGTGGGGCGTCGGCACCTTCGACTCGGGCATGGGCCTGTACGTGCGCAAGTCCGTCATGAAGAAGGCCGGGATACGCCTCCCGACCGGCCCCAAGGACGCCTGGACGGCCGCCGAGATGACCGGCATCCTCCGCAAGCTCCGTAAGCAGGGCTACAAGGCGCCGCTCGACCTGCGGCTCGTCTACTCGCAGCCGGGCCAGGAGTGGAACACCTACGGCTTCGCGCCCGCCGTGTGGTCGGCGGGCGGCGACCTCATCGAGCCCAGGAACTACCGCACCGCCAACGGCTATGTGAACGGCCCCGGTTCGGTCAAGGCGCTCACCGACATGCAGAACTGGGCCAAGGCGAGTCTCATCGACATGGTCAAGGACGACAAGGCGTTCGTCAGCGGCCGCAGCGCGATCTCCTGGTGCGGGCACTGGACTTATCCGGAGTTCAACAAGGCGTTCCCCGGGGATGTCGCGATCGTCCCGTTGCCCGACTTCGGCCAGGGCACCGTCACCGGCATGGGCTCCTTCCAGTGGGGCGTCCCGGCGGGCAACGCAGACGGTGACGCCGTCTGGCGCTTCCTGTCCTTCCTGCTCCAGCCCGCCCAGGTGCACCGGATGACCGTGGCCAACGGGGCGATCCCGGCGACCGGGAGCGCGATCAAGCTCTCGCCGCAGTACGCGCCCGGCGGTCCCGAGCACCTCTTCATCGAGCAACTCCGGGACGGAGTGGCCCGCCCCAGGCCGCAGACGCCCGCCTATCCGGCGATCACCGACGCCTTCTCCCGGGCCTTCGCGAAGATCATCTTCAATCGGGCGCCGGTCAAGGCCACCCTCGACGAGGCCGCCAAGAAGATCGACAAGGACCTCGCGGCGCACGACGGCTATCCGCCGAACACGCCGTGAAAACAGGTTCCGTGCGCATGGTGAAACTCGCGCCACGCGCATCGCGAAATCAGGTGACGCTCGCATCGCGAGAACGCATGCCGTACCCGCCGTGAAATCGGGTGCCACGCGTGTGTGCCCGACGTCGAGGGACCCGTCCTCCCCAAGGCCCTGACGATCATGGCCGGATGGGGGCAGGCTGGGCATGTGACCGACCCTCATCGATACTCCCCACCCACCGGCCGCTGAGAGCCCGCCGTGCGTCGCCCCCTGTCCCCGGGCCCGCTCCGTAGGGTGC
>NZ_JBHXME010000192.1:0-18652 GCF_042721125.1 Streptomyces sp. NPDC058469 | reverse complement strand
CCCCCTGAGGGAAGGGCCTGAGGACACACCCAATGCGCGGGTGGCGGAATAGGCAGACGCGCTGGATTCAGGTTCCAGTGCCCGAAAGGGCGTGGCAAACAGAGCGGGCTGACGCCTTCCGGTCAGTCCCCTGACAACAACCTGACGTGGCCCAGATCACACATCGACACTGTTGCCATGAACCGGACAGAGATGTCAGCGAGGGTCAACTCAGGTGAATCTGGCGGGAGTTGACCGGCCGAGAAGGTCCAGCATTCACTCGCGAACACAACAAGAAAAGGGCGGCGCCGCGTCACCGCGACACCGCCCCGCACCCCGCTTCACAGGGTGCACATATTCGCTCCGCGAGTCCATTGCAACTCACCGGGCGGGCACTCACGCGCTCACGCCTCGCCGGCCGACCGTCCGAGCCAGTAGCCGAAGCCCCGGCGGGTATGGATGAGCGCCGCGCCCTCCTGGTCCACCTTGCGCCGGAGGCGGGAGACGAGCTGCTCCATCGCGTTGTCGCCGCGGAAGTCACCCCAGACGTACCGGCTGATCTGCTCCTTGGACAGCACCTTGTGCGCGTTGACGAGGAGATGGCGCAGCAGGCGGTACTCCGCGGGCGTGAGGTCGAGGGTGCGCCGTCCGCGCCGCGCCTGACAGGTGGTGTCGTCCAGGACGAGGTCGGCGTAGTGCAGCGCGCCGTCCCGGCCGCCACCCCGGCCGCGCAGTAACACCTGGATACGGGCGAGCACTTCGGCGATACGGAAGGGCTTGGTGACGTAGTCCCGCTCCCCCGCGCCGAGTTCGGGCAGCAGCTTGCCGAGGGCGTCCCAGCCGGTGAGCAGGAGGACGGGCGGGCGGTGCGTGACGAGTCGGCGGCCCTGCGCGAGGGCATCCATCTCCGGCAACTCCGCGTCGATCACGACCAGTTCGAACCGCTGCTCCGCGAGCCGGGACACCACCTCGGTGCCGTTGCCGGCCGTCCTGATGCGGTAGCCCGCCAACTCCAGTGTCGTGGAGAGGAGTTCGACGTTGTCCGGCTCATCCACGGCGACGAGCAGATGCTGCCCGCCACCGCGGGCGAGTGATCGTGTCTCACTGATGCTGCCGTACGTGGACATGAGCGTCACCCTACCGTCCTGCTTGCCTGACTCAAGCAATATACATTCGATTGCTTGACTCAAGTAAGTCAGATACGCTTGCCTAACTCAAGGAAGCCCGCCGTAGGGGTGGGCCGCCAGGAGTCAGGAGCACAGCTGAGCCCTCGCTCACCAGAGCCGGGGCCGCCTTGAGCGGATGGCGGCCCCGCGCCGAACCCGTGGGGACGGGGGTCGGCGCCGTCCCGGACCCGGTCGCCGGCCACTCCCCCGGATCGGCGCCGGGTCCGCGGACGAACCCCCAACCGTGCCGACGCCGGTCAGGGCACCCGACCCCCTCCGGATCGACAGGACTTGGATCTTGATTGACGTGTTGCCTCAACGATTCCGTCGCCCGTCAGACGACACGAGGGAGCGACCCCCCGAACCGGCGGTGGACCGGGCCACCCTCGTGCCCGGCGGTCCGCTCCCGCTCGGCAGGCCCGCGGCGTCTAACCTGATCTTCATGCGCGCCACCGTGCGACAGGCCGCCCGGGCGACAGTCCAGCTGGTCGTCTCCGCCGCGATGACCTTCGGGTCGTACATCTTCGTCACCGTGCTCCTGGTCACCGCGATCGCCACGGCCGCGGTGGTCGGCGCCTTCATGCTGCCGGAAACGGTGCTGCTGATACGGCGGATCGCCGGGGCCAAGCGGCAGCAGGCGGGCGCGTGGACGGGCCGGAAGATCCCCGAGGCGTACCAGCCGCTCACCGGCACCGTGCGCGAGCGGGTGCGCACGGCGGTCCGCGACCCGGGCACGCTGACCGACTTCCGCTGGATGGTCGCCTATTACGCCTACGGCACGCTGCCCGTGCTGATGCTGCCGCTGTGGCCGCTGGGTCTGGTCGTCGACGGGGTGTGGTGCGGGCTGCTGCGCCGCCGGGCCGTCGTCCTGCCGCTCATCAGCCGGCTCGCGGACCTCGACGCGCACTGGTCCACCGTCCTGCTGAAGCCCTCACCGAAGGCACAACTGACCGTACGGGTCGAGGAGTTGGTGCAGACCCGGGCGGGCGCGATCGCCGCGCACGGCGCCGAACTGCGCCGGATCGAACGCGACCTGCACGACGGCACCCAGGCCCGGCTGGTCTCACTGTCGATGCGCATCGGGCTCGCGAAACGGGCCTACGACCAGGACCCGGCGGCGGCGCGCAGGATGCTCGACGACGCGCAGACGCTGGCCGAGGAGGCGCTGACGGATCTGCGGCACGTGGTGCGCGCCATCCATCCGCCGATCCTCACCGACCGCGGCCTGGTCGGCGCGGTGCGCGCGCTCGCCGCCGGCAGCGCACTCGGTGTCACCGTGACCGTGGACGGTCTGACCGACGGACACGACGGGCCGCGCGCCCCGGCGGCGGTGGAGGCGGCCGCGTATTTCGTGATCGCCGAGTCGCTGACCAACGCGGCCAAGTACAGCGGCGCCGACCGCGCCGACGTCCATCTCGCCCGCGCCCGCACCGGACTGCGCGTCCGGGTGCGCGACGAGGGCCGGGGCGGGGCCGACGAGGCGGGCGGATCGGGGCTGCTCGGTATGCGGCGCCGGGTCGCCGCGCTCGACGGCAGTGTGACTGTGACCAGCCCCGTGGGGGGACCTACCGTGATCGAAGTGGAGCTGCCGTGCGTCTGGTGAGCGTAGTGGAGGCGGAACTGTCGTGAGAGTGCTGCTCGCCGAGGACAACGCCCTGCTCAGGGAGGGCCTGGTCCTGCTGCTGACGTCCGCCGGACACGAGGTGGTGGCCGTCGCCGGCAGCGGGCCCGAGGTGCTGCCCGCGCTGCTCGAACACCGGCCGGACGTGGCCGTTCTCGATGTGCGGATGCCACCGGGTTTCCGCGACGAGGGCCTGCGGGCCGCGCTCGAAGCACGGGAGCGCATCCCGGGGCTGCCGGTGCTGGTGCTGTCCCAGTACGTCGAGGAGTCGTACGCCGCCGAGCTGTTGGGCGTCGGGGCGAGCGGGGTCGGCTATCTGCTCAAGGACCGGATCGGCCGCGTGGACGAGTTCCTCGACGCGCTGGACCGGGTGGCGGCCGGCGGTACGGCGCTCGACCCCGAAGTGGTGACCGAACTGCTCGCCCGGCGCCGTAACTCACCGCTGGACTCGCTGACCCCGCGCGAGCGCGAGGTGCTGAAGCTGATGGCGGAGGGCCACGACAACACGACGATCGCCAAGACCCTGGTCGTCACGGAACGTGCGGTCAGCAAGCACATCGGCAACGTGTTCCTGAAACTGAGCCTGCCACAGAGCGACAGCGGGCACCGCCGGGTGCTGGCCGTGCTGGCGTACCTGCAGAACGTGTGACACGCGCCGCCGGTCGTTCCTGGGGATGACACGGCCGGCGGCGCGTACCACGTTCTCAGTGGCGGCGATCTGCGCACCCCCTCCCCACCCGACGGGCCGCCCCCGTTCAGGCGAACCCACCCCGAATCACGCGTGCCACCGCCCACCCCCGTCGACACCTCTGCCGTGACCCCACCACCGCCACCGCTCCCGCCACCCCTCCCCCGCGTCCCACCCATGCTCGCCACCCCCGGCCCCCTTCCGCCCACCACCCAGGACTCCCAGTGGGCCTACGAGACCAAACAGGACGGCCAGCGCGTGCTGGTGTACCTCCCCGGCGACGGCAGCGTCGTCCTGCGCGCCCGCTCCAGCGAGGACATCACCGGCGCCTACCCGGAACTACTCGCCCTGGGCGGTGAGTTGGGCACCACCCCGGCCATCCTCGATGGCGAGGTGCTGGCTCTGGACGAACAGGGCCGCGCCGACTTCCAGTTGCTGCAAGGGCGGATGGGCCTGGCCCAGTCACCGGCGCTGGCAGCACACCGAGCCACCGACACGCCGATCCATCTCGTGCTGTTCGACATCCCCCACCTCGGACAGCCGTTCCTCACCCTCCCCTACACCCACCGACGCACCGCGCTGGAGCGGCTCGGTCTCGACGGCCCGTACTGGTCAACTCCCGCCGCGCTCATCGGACATGGCGCCGATGCCCTGAGGGCCACCCGTGAGCACGGACTGGAGGGCCTGGTCTGCAAGCGGCTGGACTCGGTGTACGAACCCGGGGTGCGTTCCCGCGCCTGGATCAAGATCCGCAACCTGCGCAGCGAGGACGTACTGGTCGGCGGCTGGGTCCCCGGCAAGGGACGCCTGACAGGCCTGCCCGGTGCGGTGCTGGTCGGGCAGCGCGCGGGCGGACGGCTGCGGTACGTCGGCAATGTCGGCACCGGCTGGAGCGAGGCCGAGCGTGCCGAACTCGCCGTACTGCTGCGGGCGGCCGGGACGGACACGTGCCCCTTCGACCCCGTACCGCCGGTGACCGGCGCGCGCTGGGTGGTGCCCCGGCTGGTCGGCGAGGTCCGCTACAGCACCCGCACCCGGGCCGGGATGCTGCGCCAGCCGTCCTGGCTGCGGCTGCGCCCGGACCTCGCACCGGAGGAGTCGGCGGCGGACGTACCAGAAGACCCACCAGAGGGCATGTCGGAGGACCTGCCGGAGAGTTGAGGAAGTTGCGTAGATCAAGTATTGGGGCGCCCGTTACCGGAGTGACACCCCACCCTCTTGGCGCGTACATGAAAAGTCGGGACTATGAAAGCCCTTTCCCCCCACAGCCGTCGGGCTGCGCCCGAGAGGAGGACGCAGTGTCGTCCCAGAAGTCCCGAACCCGCCGCAGAAGGTGGCTCGCCGGCCTCGGCGGTGCCGCCGCGCTCGTCATCGCCTTCCCCACCGCCGCCTTCGCCGCCCCGCCCACCGCGCTGCCCGCGAACGCCGAAGCCGCCGAGCAGACATATCTGCCCGCCTTCGACTACGACACGGACGGCTGCTACCCGACGCCCGCGATCGGCCCGGACGGGACGATCAACGGCGGTCTGAACCCGACGGGTTCGCTCAGCGGCGAGTGCCACGACGCCTCGGACCTCGACAACACCAACAGCTACTCGCGCTACAAATGCAACAACGGCTGGTGCGCCTACATGTACGGCCTGTACTTCGAGAAGGATCAGGCCCTGGCCAACTCCAGCATCGGCGGGCACCGCAACGACTGGGAACACGTCGTGGTGTGGGTGCAGAACGGCACGATCCAGTACGTGTCGACGTCCAACCACGGTTCGTTCACCGTGCACCCGGCGTCCGACGTCCGCTTCGACGGCACCCACGCCAAGATCGTCTACCACAAGGACGGCATCGGCACGCACGACTTCCGCCTCGCGAACACGAACGACGAGCCGCCGGAGAACGACAAGCACACCTGGCAGTACCCGCCGCTCGTCGGCTGGAACGGCTACCCGGCGGGCCTGCGCGACAAGTTGAGCGCCTACGACTTCGGCAGCGCCAACTTCGGTCTCAAGGACGCGAACTTCACGGCCCACCTCACGTCGGCCGAGCCGTCCGGAATCACGTTCGACCCGGCCGCCTGACCGAACCGTCCAGGGGGCACCATCGTTCTCAGGGCTCCCGGAGTCATCTCGACCCCGGGAGCCCGAGAGGACGGAACGTGGCAGCTGAACGCGGGATCTCGCGGCGGGCTCTCCTGATCGCGCTGGGCATCGCCGGAGCGACGGCCATCCCGGCGGGTGCGCAGGGCCCGGCCCCCGGGAACGGATACGCCATGCCCACCCTCACCTTCGACGACCAGGCCGTCCACCACCGCCTCGGCACCGTCTACGCGTCCGCGCTCAGATCCGTGTCCGGCGCCAACACCATCGGTGCCGACCGCTCGGTGTACGACAAGGCGGGCCTGCTCACCTACCCGCCCGGCACCGTCGTCCGGGCCGGCGGCGGCTATCCCGCGCCGCAGCGCTGGACACGGGACGCGGCCGTCAACGCGTGGAGCGGGGTCAGCCTGCTCGCGCCGGACGTCGGCCGCAACACCCTGTGGTCCGTGGTCGACCGCGCGCGGGACGGCCTCGTGGTCCAGCAGGACAACCAGTGGTGGGACCAGATCGTGTGGGTCCTGGCCGCGCAGCACCACTACCTGGTCACCGGCGACCGGGACTTCCTCACCCGGGCCTACGACACGTCCGCGCACACCCTGGCGGCCCGCCGCGCCCAGCACTTCAACCCGTCGTTCGGCCTCTTCGAGGGCCCCGGCTTCATGAACGACGGCATCTCCGGCTACCCCAGCCCGCCCGCCTCGAAGTCCGTGCACTCGTCCTTCGTCCTCGACCACCCGCACGCCGGCAAACTGATGTGCCTGTCGACCAACTGCCTATACTACGGCGCCCATCTGGCCCTCGCGGCCATGTCCGAGGCCCTCGGCCACCCCGTACAGGCCGCCTCCTTCCGCTCCGACGCGGAGCACCTGCGCACGGCGATCGACCAGCACCTGTGGCGCGTGGACGCCGGCACCTACGGCTATCTCGTGCACGGCGAGGGCACCCGTGCCGGGCACGTCGACACCTCACAGGAGGGCGCGGGCCTCGCCCTCGCGATCCTCCTCGGCGTCGCCGACCGCCAACGCGCCGGCGAGATCCTCGACTCCACGCACTGGCAGCCGTACGGCATCGTCAACGTCTGGCCGCACTTCCCGCGCTTCGACGACCGGCACCCGGGGCGGCACAACGTGATGGTCTGGCCGATGGTCCACGGCCTGTACGGCCAGGCCGCCGCCGACGCGGGCCGCCCCGAGCCGTTCGCCCTCGCCGTCGACACGCTCGCCGGCCTGGTCACCGCGAGCGGCGGCTTCTACGAGCTGTACAACTCCGTGACCGGCTCCGTCGACGGCGGCTGGCAGGGCGGCGCCAGCGGTCACGCCGACCACTTCGTGTCCCAGCCCGACCAGACCTGGTCGGCGACGGCGTATCTCCGCCTGATCCACGACGGCCTGTTCGGCCTGACGTTCACGGACGACGCCCTACGGCTGAGCCCGTGCCTGCCGTCGAACTGGGGCCCGGTGAGCCTGCGCGGGCTGCCGTACCGGGGCATGACACTCGACGTGACGCTGGCCGGCGGCGGGAGCCGGGTCAAGTCATGCACGGTCGACGGGGCGTCGGGCGAACCGGTTGTGGCTGCCGACGGGCGGGGACATCGCGTGATCTCGATCGTGCTGGCCTGAGCGCTCCGCTGGTTGGGCGGGGATGGGCCGTGTTTCAACTGCCGCGCCGTTGTGGCTGGTCGCGCCCGCGCGGCGGAGCCGCCTACCGACACAGCCCCGTGCCCCTTCGGGGCGCTACCGAGGCGGCGCCCGGCCAGCCTCGGTCCTTGGGCGTAGGACCTGAGGCGGGCGTCTCTTCCTCCTCCGGTCCGTTCTGCGGGCGCGGTCCCGCGCCTAGCGTGCTGGTCATGGACACGAGCGGAACGCTGGAAGAAGCATTCGAACGACTGCACTCCACCGGACCCGAGCGCGAGGGCTGGCTCAGCAACCACGCCCCGATGGTCGCCGAAGCGCTCGCCGCACACGGCCAGGCGGGTGCCGTCCACCGCTGGCTCGACCTCTACCGGGACAAGCTGGAGGACTTCCCCGATCCGGTGGCTCCCGTCACGGACGCCAACTGGCCCGCCGCGCTGGGCGATTCACGCCGGGCCGCCGACTGGATCGGCTACTTCTCCCGCGCCCTCGCCGAGCGGCCCTGGCAGGACGTGCTCGCCGTGTGGTGGCCGCGGCTGCTGCCCGGGATCGCCGCGGGCGCCACCCATCCGGTCATCCGCGTCGGCCATGCCGTACGGGCCCTCGGCGTGGACGAGAACGAGCCCCGCCGTACCGAACTCGCCCACGGGCTGGGCTATTGGGCGGCGCGGCACCAACCCGTGTCGAGCATCGCGTCGTTGCCCGCCGGTCCCACCGCCGCCGGCGCCCTCGACGCCGTGCCGCCGATCGCCGGTGGGGTTGTCGGCTTCCGGGCGCGGCTGGCCGCCGTACGCCAACTGCCCCTCTGGGCGGGCGAGGTGAGCGACCCGGACGTGGCGCGGGAGCGGCTCACCGAGTTGGTGCGCGCGGCCACGCATCGCTACGCCACCCATGGTCACGGGGAGCCGACCATGCTGGTGCACGCGGCGACGGCGCCCAACGCCGTTCTGCGCGCCCTGGACGCGCTCCCCCGCGAGCTGTGGGCGCCGAGCCTGCACGCGGCGTGGACGGCGTCCGCGGCGGTCACCGCGATGTACGCCCCGGAGGAGGCGATCGACTACGTTCCGCACGAGCGGCTTACCGCCGAAGAGGTGATGGAGCGGGCCCTGGCGCACGGGGACGAGCACGTGATCAAGTTGACGGACACGGCCCTGGACGTAGGGGACGACCGGGCTCTCGCCGCCGCGCTGCGGGCCGTGGAGATCAGCGAGCCCCTTGTGGGGGGCCGGGCCTGAACGTGTTGCCAGGTACGCCCATCGGTCAACACCGATATGCCGGACGGTCTATCGTGTCCGCATGTCCGTGCCCGAACTGATCCGTATCGTCTCCCGCGACTCGCCCATGGCGCTGGCCCAAGTGGAGCGTGTGCGCGCCGAGTTGGCCGTCCTTCATCCGCAGGTGCGCACCGAGGTCGTGCCGGTCAAGACGACCGGCGACAAGTGGATGGGCGATCTGGCCCTGGTCGAGGGCAAAGGGGCGTTCACCAAGGAGGTGGACGCCGCTCTGCTCGCCGGTGTGGCGGATCTCGCGGTGCACTGTGTGAAGGACGTGCCCGCCGACCGTCCGCTGCCGGCCGGTACGACGTTCGCCGCGTTCCTGAAGCGGGACGACATCCGTGACGCCCTGGTCCACCCGGGCGGGCTGACCCTCGACGAGCTGCCGGCCGGGACGCGGATCGGCACCTCGTCGGTCCGACGGGTCGCACAACTCGCCGCCACGCACCCCGAGTTGGAGTGCGTGCCGTTCCGCGGCAACGTCAACCGGCGGCTGGAGAAGCTCGCGGCGGGCGAGGCCGACGCGCTGCTGGTCGCGATGTCCGGCCTGGACCGCATCGACCGGCGCGACGTGATCAGCGAGGTGCTGTCCCCCGACGTGATGATGCCGCCGATCGGCGCGGGCATCCTCGCCCTGCAGTGCCGCGAGGGCGACACCGACGTCATCGACACGATCAGCGCGCTCGGCCACCCGGAGACGCATCGCGAGGCGACCGCGGAGCGCATGTTCCTGCACGTCCTCCAGGGGCACTGCAACAGCCCGATCTCGGGGTACGCGCAGGTGGACCGGAGCGGCGAACTGTCGCTGCGCGCCTGCGTGTTCACCCCGGACGGCAAGACCCGGCTCAACGCCCACGAGTGGGCGGGGCGACTGGACCCCGCGACGCTGGGCACGTCGGTGGCCGTGGCGCTGCTGCGACAAGGGGCCCGGGAGATCATCGACGGCATCCCACACTGACCCGGGAGTCTCAGGGGGTGCCGGGTTCCGCCTGGTCCCGGAGGAACTTGCTCACCTGGTGCGCCAGGCCGTCCCGCCCGGCACCGGAGGCGACGGCCGCCTCGCACAGACCGATGCCGCCCGCCCACAGGCGCCGCTCGGTCCACTCCTCCTCCACCCGCAGCTGGACCTGTACGTCCACCTGCGTCAGGGAGGCCTCCGCACCGGCCGCGTACACGACGGCGGTGGCGCGGCGCAGCGGATGGACGTCGAAGCCCTCGATGAACTGCGAGCTGCGCCAGTCGATGAAGGCGCTCTCGCCGTCCGGGCCGACCCTGACGTCGATCTGGCCGTCCTCCAGGTGGATGCCGTAGTACCGCGCACCGCGGTTCTCGACGGTGACACGGAGCGTGAAGTACGTCAGCCCCTCGGCGGCGTCGTCGCGTCCGCGTGGCGGCTCGGCGGCGGCCAGGCTGTGGACGCGGACACGCAGACCGGCGTGTTCGTCGTACTCCTGCCAGTCCCCGACCACGTTCGGCTCGTACACAGTGCACCCTCTCGACCTCAGAGAGCTGCTTCCTATCCGTGTGCTCAGCGCACTGTCAAATGAGCAGAATGCGCTGTGGCCAGCGTTTTCGCCCGCTTGATCACTGATCAAGCCGTGCGCAGGAAGAATCCGCTTTCCGGCCGCCGAATCCTGGTCGGGAGCGTGCCGCACATCACGTCCCGGCCAAGATCAGCGGGCGAGGCGTCCGAGCAGGGAGGAGGCTGCCGCGATGCCCAGTGCGGCGGCCACCAGCAGGACGGCGAAGTCGGTGCCCACATGGGAGGGGGTGCCGAGCAGGAGCCCGCGCAGCGCGTCCACTTCGTAGCTCAGCGGGTTCACCTTGCTGACCGTCTGGAGCCAGCCGGGCATGATCGCCACCGGGTAGAGGGCGTTGGAGCCGAAGAACAGCGGCATGGTGATCGCCTGTCCGAAACCCATCAGCCGGTCCCTGCTGAGCACGATCCCGGCGATGGTCATCGACAGACAGGAGAAGAAGGCCGAGCCGAGGATCACGATCGCCCCGACGCCGAGCAGCTTCAGCGGGTTCCAGGTCAGCGCCACTCCGAGGATCGCGGCGATGACGACCACGACGACGGCCTGGATCAACGATTTCACCCCGGCCGCGAAGGCCTTGCCGGTGATCAGCGCCGAGCGCGGGGTGGGGGTGACGAGGAGCTTGTTGAGGATGCCCGCGTCGCGTTCCCAGATGATCTGGATGCCGTAGAAGATGGCGATGAACATCGCGGACTGGGCGATGATGCCCGGGGCCAGGTAGTCGATGTACGGGATGCCGCCGGTGGGGATCGCCTTGATGCGGGTGAAGGTCTGGCCGAAGATCAGCAGCCACAGGGCGGGTTGAACGGCGCGGGTGTACAACTCGGTGCGGTCGTGGCGGAGTTTCTGGAGTTCGACCGCGCACATCGCGATGACGCGGGCCGGAATCAGCCGCCAGCCGGACCGGGGTTGGGGCGGGGTCAGGAGAAGGTTCAGGTCGTTCTCGGCGGCGGGGTCAGCCGACGCGGTTCGCGGTGCGGCGGGTGCTTCGGACATCGCGGAAACCTCCTGACTGGTCTTCGAGACCGCTGCCGGCCATGTCCCGGAAGACGTCCTCAAGGGTGGGCAGCGGATCGGTGGCGGGTGCTCCGTCGGCGCGTCGGCGTTCGCCTAGGCCCTCGCGGAGCTGGACCGGGGTGCCCAGGGCGCGGATGCGGCCGCGGTGCATGAGGCCGACGCGGTCGCAGTACTGGTCGGCCTCGTCCATGTAGTGGGTGGTGACCAGGACGGTCATGCCGGTCGCCTCGCGCACGGCGTTGATGTGCTCCCACACGCTGGTGCGGGCGATCGGGTCGAGGCCGATCGTGGGCTCGTCGAGGATGAGCAGGCGGGGTGCGCTGACCAGGGCCTGCGCGAGTTCGAGCCGGCGGACCATGCCGCCGGAGTAGGTGTTGGCGAGCCGGTCGGCGGCGTCGGTGAGGTCGACCGCCCGCAGCGCCTGGGCGACGCGCGCGGCGCGTTCCCTGCGCGGGACGTCGAAGACGCGGGCGAAGAGAGCGACGTTCTCGCGGCCGGTGAGCCCGCTGTCGGCGGACAGCTGCTGCGGGACGTAGCCGAGCATGCGGCGCACCGACATCTGTTCCTTGGCCGTGTCGTGGCCGAAGACGTGGACCATGCCCGCCGGGACCGGCAGGAGGGTGGTGATACAGCGGATCGCCGTGGTTTTCCCGGCGCCGTTGGGGCCGAGCAGTCCGAAGACCTCGCCCTCCCCCACGGACAGGTCGAGCCCGTCCACCGCGGTCGTCTCGCCGAAGGAATAGGCGAGCCGGGTGCAGCTGACAGCCGCGGACCGCCCGGTGGCGGTGGTAGTGCCGGTATCGGTGTCGGTGTCCGGCGTCATGACTCCTCGGCCTCCTCGTGCAGATTGACGGCCAGTTGGTGCAGGGCCGGGATCGCCGCGCGCAGCGCGTCCCGGTCCGCCTCGTCGAGACGGTCCACCTGTCCGCGGACGAGGGCCGCGCGCCGTGCGTGCCAGTCGCCGAGGCGGGTCTTGGCCGTCTCGGTGAGCTGGAGGCGGGCGGCGCGCCGGTCGGCGGGGTCCGTCTCGCGGATCAGGAAGCCGTCCCGGGCCAGCTGGTTGACGAGCGTCGACACCGAGTTGCTCGCGAGGAACAGCTCCTTGGCCGCGTCCGAGATGCCGATTCCGGGCCGGACCTCGACCAGGCGCAGCAGCTCCACCTCGGCGCCGCGCAGCCTTGGCATGGCCATCTCGCTGCGCAGTCGCCTGCGGATCAGCCGCTGGACACCGACGAGCGCGTCGGCCAGCTCCTCCGGGAATTTCTCCGTCTCCACACTCGGAGATTACCTCTTTAGCAGAGGTAACTAACCCAAAAGGATGGTCAAGACACCCGCTCGGGAGGCACCGGGACCACTTCCGGTTGGACACTGAGGGGGGAGACCGGTGGCCGCCGGTCCACGAGATCGGAACGCGACTGCCATGAACCACGACAGGAAACCGTCCCCCGGTGAGCCGGAAGCCGTCTCCACCCGTTCGGTGTTCGGCGCCCCCTGCTGGGTGAGTCTCACGAGCCGCGATGTGGAGACCACCGAGGCGTTCTACGAGGCAGTGTTCGGCTGGAAGTGGCGCTCGGCCAGCCTCGGCGACCGCTTCCGGATCGCCACGGCGAACGACACTCCGGTGGCCGGCCTCGCCGCGGTCGCCTCCATGTGGCAGGTCGCGGTGACCTGGACGCCGTATTTCGCCGTGCCCGACGCGGATGTGGCCGCGGCCCGGGTCCGGGAGCGCGGCGGCACGGTCGCCGTGGGACCGCTCTCCTTCCCGCCCGGCCGCGCGGCCCTGCTCGGCGACCGTGACGGCGCGACCTTCGGCGTCTGGGAGGGCGACCTCATCCGCGGCTGGGAGACCTGGCGCCGCTCGGCCCCCGCCTTCGTCCGGCTGCGCACCCGCGACGCCTTCGACGCGGCGATCTTCTACGGCGAGGTCCTCGACTGGGCGTCGGCGGACCCGGCGAGCTGCGAGGTCCAGTACGAGGGCGGCGAGGTCGTCCTGCGCAGCGGCGGGAACGTCGTGGCCCGCATCGAGTCGGGCGCCCTGGAGGCGGCACCCGACCCGACCGTCCGGCCCAACTGGCAGGTCCACTTCGCGGTCTCGGACATCAGATCCTGCGCGCGGGTCACGGAGGCGCACGGCGGGAGCGTCCTGCGGGAGAACAGCACCGAGGCCGTCCTGCGCGACCCCGACGGCGCCCGCTTCACGGTCACCTCGCGCGACGCACCCTGACCCGTCCTATCGTGCGGGCCGCGACAACAGCACGAGACTGCGCGCCTCTACGGCCATCTCGGTGCCGGCCTTGTGTTCCGTCTCGTCCGGGGCTCCCTGCGGCTCGGCGGTGTCGATCAGGGTCGTCCAGCGCTCGCCGTAGGTGGCGGCGGGCAGCCGGAAATCGACGGGCTCCCAGTAGCTGTTCAGCAGGAGCAGGAAGGAGTCGTCGACGACGGGCCCGCCGTGCGGATCGCGTTCGGCGATGGCGTCGCCGTTGAGGAACACGCCCACGCAGTGCGCGTCGGAGCGCTGCCAGTCCAGGTCGGCCATCTCGCGCGCGTCGGGCAGCAGCCACACCAGGTCGGGCAGCGGCTGTCCGGCGTGCACGGCTGTCTCGCCCCGGAAGAACCGGCGCCGGCGCAGCACGGGGTGCGCGGCGCGCAGCCCGATGACGTACCGCGTGAAGTCGGCGAGTTCGCGCTGCTCGCCGGTCAACTCCCAGTCGATCCAGGAGACTTCGTTGTCCTGGCAGTAGGCGTTGTTGTTGCCGCCCTGGGTGCGGCCCAGTTCGTCGCCGTGGCTGAGCATCGGGATGCCCTGCGAAAGGAGCAGCGTGGCAAGGAAGTTGCGCTGCTGACGCCCGCGCAACTCCAGCACGCCGGGATCGTCCGTCTCCCCCTCGGCCCCGCAGTTCCAGGACCGGTTGGTGCTCTCACCGTCCCGGTTCCCTTCCCCGTTGGCCTCGTTGCGCTTGTCGTTGTACGAGACCAGGTCGCGCAGGGTGAACCCGTCGTGCGCGGTGACGAAGTTGACGCTGGCACGCGGTCGGCGCCGGCTGTGCTGGTACAGGTCGGAGGACCCGGTGAGCCGGGACGCGAACTCGCCGAGCGTGTGCTCGCCGCCCCGCCAGAAGTCCCGTACGGCGTCCCGGTACCTGCCGTTCCACTCCGACCACAGCGGCGGGAAGTTGCCCACCTGGTAGCCGCCCTCGCCCACGTCCCACGGCTCGGCGATGAGCTTGACGCGGCTGATCACCGGGTCCTGCTGGATCAGGTCGAAGAACGCCGACAGCCGGTCCACCTCGTGGAACTGCCGGGCCAGCGTGGCCGCGAGGTCGAAGCGGAAGCCGTCGACATGCATCTCGGTGACCCAGTAGCGCAGCGAGTCCATGATCAGCTGAAGGACGTAGGGGTGCCGCATCAGCAGGCTGTTCCCGGTGCCCGTCGTGTCGTAGTAGTGGCCCCAATCGCCGTCCACCAGACGGTAGTAGGAGGCGTTGTCGATGCCCCGGAAGGACAGAGTGGGGCCCTTCTCGTTGCCCTCGGCGGTGTGGTTGTAGACCACGTCGAGGATGACTTCGAGCCCGGCCGCGTGCAGCGCCTTCACCATGGACTTGAACTCGGTGACCTGCCGCCCGCGTTCGCGGTGCGCGGCGTAGGCGTTGTGCGGCGCGAAGAAGCCGATCGTGTTGTAGCCCCAGTAGTTGGACAGGCCCCGGTCCTGGAGAACCCCGTCCTGCACGAACTGGTGCACCGGCATCAACTCGACGGCGGTCACCCCGAGTTGGACGAGATGCTCGACGACCGACGGGTGCGCGAGTCCCGCGTAGGTCCCGCGAAGTTCCTCGGGAACCTCCGGGTGGGTACGGGTCAGCCCCTTCACATGGGCCTCGTAGATCACGGTGTCGGCGTACGAGCGCCGGGGCGGCCGGTCGTCGCCCCAGTCGAAGGCCGGGTCGGTGACCACGCCGAGCATGCCGTGCCCGGCGCTGTCCCCGGGGGCGGGTCCTGCCGAACGCTCGTACAGCGAGGGGTCGTTGTCGATCTGTCCGTCCACCGCCGTGGCATACGGATCGAGGAGCAGTTTCGCCGGGTTGCAGCGGTGTCCAGCGGCCGGAGCCCACGGGCCGTGCACCCGGTAGCCGTAGCGCTGGCCCGGTCCGATGCCCGGCAGGTAGCAGTGCCACACGAAGCCGTCGGCCTCGGTGAGCCGAACGTCGCGGTGGCGGCCGTCGTCGCCGACGAGGACGAGGTCCACGCGTGCGGCGACCTCGCTGAACAGGGCGAAGTTGGTGCCCGTCCCGTCGTAGGCGGCCCCCAATGGATAAGGGTGCCCGTTCCAGACGGGCACCCTTTTCCGGGACGGACGCGCGGTCACTTGGCGTCCTCCAGGACGCCGTGCGCCGGGCGGGTCGGCAGGGCGACCGGCACCTCGCGGGGAAGCTGGAGCATCTCCCGCAGGCGCGGCGCGGGCGTCCTGGGAATCCGCGGGACGCGTTCGCCGCTGCGGGCGCGCTGCGAGAACCAGATGACCTTGCTTCCGGTGTCGGTGGCGCAGCAGCCCCAGCCGTCGCTCATCGCGGCGATCCGGGCCAGGCAGGCGCGCAGGTCCTGGTCCGGGCGCAGATCGCGGTCGTTGTCGCCGATGGCGGTGATCAGGTGTTGGCCGTTCCACCACAGCTCTACCGACGTGTGCTTGTCCGTGGCGTGCTCGTCGATGGCCCGCAGCAGCAGCTCGGCGCCGCGGCAGACGGGCTCCACGAGGATCTCCAGGTCCCACAGCCGGAGGTGGGCGGCCAGAATGCGCCTGACCTGCCCGACCCGTTCCGGACTGACGTCCACATCGAGGTGGTAGTAGCACGGCACTGCGGTCTTCATCTTCGTTGGCTCCTCACCGGCGGAGCTCGCGCTTCGCCTCTGCCCCCTGCGGGGCCCGGCCCCGAACACGAAGCGTGAGCACTGATCGCTTCTGAGTCAGCTCCAGAGTGCGAGCGCTAGCCCATTCGTGCAACACGAGCGGCGGGTGAGGTAGTTGAAGAGCCAACAAGACGCTCGGTCATCACATGTGCACCATGAGTGAAAGCCTCGACTGCCGTCATGGAGCCATGCCGCTCCGTGCACGGCCGCCACCCGACGGTCGGGAACCGCGGTCCGCCGAGGCGGAAAGTGAACAGCGCCATGCTGCTACCCGCCAAAGCCGAAGTCGCCCGCCAACTGCGGCGCTATCGGGCGTGGGAACGCGTGATGCTCGCGTCGCCGGGCGACCGGACGGTACGGGCCACGTTCGAGGACTCGGGCTACACCTTGTGCGTGCTGATGGGGGAGCGCTGCGCGCGCGAGGCCGCGGAAGCCGCCGAACGCTATCTGCGCAGCAGCCAGGGCACGTACCTCCAGGAGCAGAACGGACGCCCCCGTGCGACGGCCGTCGTGCACCGCGGGCCGCCCGTGGCCGTCGACCAGCGTTCCCCGGCGGGAAGGTAGTCCCCCTTCCGGCGCAGCGTGGACCCCGGCCGGGCGAACAGCCCGGCCTTGAGCACGGCGGAGGTGAGACCCATGAACGCGACCCCGGCAGCCATCGGCCGCATTCCGGTACGTGACGTACGCCCAGCCGTGGAAAACGGCGCGCGCCCGGCGAAGGCGGTGGTCGGCGAGACCTTCGAGGTCACCGCCACCGTGTTCCGCGAGGGCCACGAGACGATCGGCGCCAACGTCGTGCTCCACGACCCGGACGGCCGCCCCGGCCCGTGGACCCCGATGCGAGAACTCACCCCCGGCAGCGACCGCTGGGGCGCCGGGATCACCCCGGACGCGACAGGCCGTTGGTCCTACGTCGTGGAGGCCTGGGGCGACCCCATCGCCACCTGGCGCCGGGCCGCCCGCATCAAGATCCCGGCCGGCATCGACATCGGCCTGATGCTGGAAGAGGGCGCGGAGCTGTACGCCCGAGCCGCCACCGGGGTGCCCGAGGGCCCGGCGCGCGCCACGATGCTGGCCGCGGCGGAGACCCTGCGCGACGACACGTTGCCGGTGGGGACGCGGTTCGTGGCCGCGTTGACGCCGAGTGTGAACAGGGTGCTGGAGCGGTATCCGTTGCGGGAGTTGGTGACGGTTTCCGAGCCCCGGCCTCTGGTGGTCGAGCGGGAACGGGCGTTGTACGGCGCCTGGTACGAGTTCTTCCCCCGTTCCGAAGGCACGGTCGAGATCCCGCACGGCACGTTCCGTACGGCAGCGCGGCGCCTAGACGGGATCGCCGCGATGGGCTTCGACGTGGTGTATCTGCCGCCGATCCATCCGATCGGGACGACCTTCCGCAAGGGCCCGAACAACACCCTGTCCGCAGGGCGCGAGGACGTCGGCGTCCCCTGGGCGATCGGTTCCCCGGAGGGCGGCCACGACGCGATCCACCCGCAGCTGGGCACGCTGGAGGACTTCGACGCGTTCGTCACGCGAGCCGCCGAGCTGGGGATGGAGATCGCGCTGGACTTCGCGCTCCAGTGCTCGCCGGACCATCCGTGGGTGGACAAGCACCCGGAGTGGTTCCACCACCGCCCCGACGGGACGATCGCGTACGCGGAGAACCCGCCGAAGAAGTACCAGGACATCTACCCGATCGCCTTCGACCGGGACCTGGACGGCCTGATCGCCGAGACCGTCCGCGTGCTGCGGCACTGGATGGACCACGGGGTGCGGATCTTCCGCGTGGACAACCCGCACACCAAGCCGGTGGTGTTCTGGGAGCGGGTGATCGCGGACATCAACGGCACCGACCCGGACGTGATCTTCCTGGCGGAGGCGTTCACCCGTCCCGCGATGATGCACACGCTCGCGCAGATCGGTTTCCAGCAGTCGTACACCTACTTCACCTGGCGCAACACGAAGCAGGAACTCACCGAATATCTCAGCGAGTTGTCGGGGGAAGCGGCCGCCTACATGCGGCCGAACCTGTTCGTGAACACCCCGGACATCCTGCACGAGTTCCTCCAGGACGGCGGCCGGCCCGCCTTCGAACTGCGAGCGATACTGGCCGCCACGCTGTCCCCGACATGGGGTGTCTACAGTGGCTACGAACTCTGCGAGAACACCCCTCTCCGGCCGGGCAGCGAGGAGTATCTCGACTCGGAGAAGTACCAACTCCGCCCGCGCGACTGGGAGTCCGCAGAGCGGGAAGGACGTAGCATCGCGCCATTGCTGGCCGAGCTCAACGACATCCGGCGCCGTCACCCTTCGCTGCACCAGCTCAGAAATCTCCGCTTCCACCGGACGGACAACGACGCCCTGATCGCGTACAGCAAGACCACGGGTGTGGACACGGTTCTGGTGGTCGTCAACCTGGATCCGCACCATACCCAGGAGGCCACGGTCTCGTTGGACATGCCGCAACTCGGCCTGGAATCAAACGAATCCATGTCGGTGTACGACGAACTGACGGGTGAGTCCTATCAGTGGGGCAGGACCAACTATGTGCGTCTCGAACCGGGCCGGGCTCCCGCGCACGTGCTCCACGTCCGGCGGTCCACTCAGAGCGGAGGGTCAAGAGCTTCATGACAGTCAACGAACCGGTCCACGACACCTTCGAGGACACTCCCGCCAAGGACCGGGACCCCGAGTGGTTCAAACGCGCCGTCTTCTACGAGGTCCTGGTCCGCTCCTTCCAGGACAG
>NZ_JBHXME010000191.1:0-19390 GCF_042721125.1 Streptomyces sp. NPDC058469 | reverse complement strand
CCCCCGCTTCGGCCCTGAAGGGGCCTCGTCCTCAAACTCCCCCAGAGGGGGACCCCCAACGGGCTGATTTTGTCGGCCTGTGCTGGAAGTGCACCGAAGGGCGCACTCGAAAGCGCGTTGAAGTGCACCGAAATATGCTCCGACTCACCGTCGGCAAAGGTGCCCCTGAGGCGGGCGTAGCGTAGATGGCATGACGACGTACGGATCCTTCCCCGGCTCGCGGCCCCGGCGGCTGCGGACCAGCCCTGTCATGCGGCGGATGGTTGCTGAGACCCGGTTGCACCCGGCTGACTTCATCCTTCCGGCGTTTGTGCGTGAGGGTGTCAGTGAGCCGGTGCCGATCTCCGCGATGCCCGGGGTCGTACAGCACACTCGGGACAGTTTGAAGAAGGCTGCCGCTGAGGCTGTCGCGGCTGGGATTTCCGGGATCATGCTCTTTGGCGTGCCGGAGGAGTCCAAGAAGGACGCCCTCGGGACTCCTGGGACCGATCCCGACGGGATTCTGCAGGTCGCCCTTCGTGATGTGCGGGCCGAAGTCGGGGACGAACTGCTCGTCATGTCCGATCTGTGTCTTGACGAGACCACCGACCATGGGCACTGCGGGGTGCTGGACGAGCTCGGGCGCGTCGACAATGACGCCACCCTTGAGCGGTACGCCGAGATGGCTCAGGTGCAGGCCGACGCCGGTGCTCATGTCGTCGGGCCCAGCGGGATGATGGACGGGCAGATCGGGGTCGTCCGGGACGCGCTCGACCAGATCGGGCGGGAGGATGTGTCGATCCTCGCGTACACCGCCAAGTACTCGTCCGTCTTCTTCGGTCCCTTCCGTGAGGCCGTCGGTTCCTCGCTCAAGGGGGACCGCAAGACGTACCAGCAGGACCCGGCCAACGTACGGGAATCCATGCGGGAGTTGGCGCTCGACCTGGAGGAGGGCGCCGACATGGTGATGGTCAAGCCGGCCGGGCCCTACCTCGACATCCTGGCCAAGGTCGCCGAGGCCGTGGACGTGCCGGTCGCCGCCTATCAGATCTCCGGCGAGTACTCGATGGTCGAGGCCGCCGCCGAGAAGGGCTGGATCGACCGGGACCGGGCGATCTTCGAGACGCTCACCGGGATCAAGCGGGCCGGGGCGCGGAACATCCTGACGTACTGGGCGGTGGAGGCGGCGCAGAAGCTGCGCTGACCGTCGATCGCCCGTCAATCGGCAACGCTTCGAGATCGTTCCGGCGTCGGGGCGATCTCGGTTCGGGGCGGGAACGGGTCCTGGCCCGAAATCGATGGCCGGTGTGGGGGGATGTGACCCCAAATAAGCTTCAGTGTCCGGCACTTATGTGGATTTGACGCGTCCGCATCAGCGTCCTTACCTTCTGCGCCTGGCCTGATCCGTTCTGGACGGTCTGGACGTCGATCCCTGGGGGACACCATGAGCTGGTTCATCGAGGCGTTGAAGAAGTACGCGGTATTCAGCGGCCGGGCGCGTCGCAAGGAGTACTGGATGTTCGCCCTGTTCGCGGGGATCATCGCGATTGTTCTCGGCGTCATCGGCGTCGCGATCAAGTTCCCGTACCTCGTGGTCATCTTCTACCTCGCGCTCCTGCTGCCCGGCCTGGGCGTCACCGTCCGCCGACTGCACGACACCGGCCGCTCGGGCGGCTGGATCTTCATCGGGCTCGTCCCGCTCGTCGGCGGCATCATCCTGCTGGTCTTCACCTGCACGGACGGCAAGCCCGGCGTCAACCAGTACGGCCCGAACCCGAAGGAAGTCGACGGGATTCCGGCCCACGTCTGATCACACACGCCACGAGGCCCGTCAGGGCGTGGACCCCGTCGACATCGACGACGTGGGGCTCACGCCGGACGGGCCTTCGTCGCGTACGCCCATGCCGTCCTTGCACCCCGAGAGCACGAGCGCGGCGAGCACGGCCGCCGTGGTGGCCAGGACGCGGATGTGGATGCGGGTGGTACGGGCGGGCATGGGTTCCCCCTGTGGAAGCGAAGCGTCATCGGGTGCAGCTTGGGTGGTCGCGCGGGGTGGGCGCTACGGCTGTCGCCGGATTCGGGACGCCGGGACCGTCCCGTCGGCGCTGACCTGCGGGGATGTCGGCTGACTCGGGCACGTTGTGGGACGCGGGAAGGGGACCGGGCGCCCGTCCCTCGGACTGGGCACCATCAAGTCCCGGCGGGAGTTAGGTTGTTGACCACCGCTCTTGATGAGCAGTGCTCCGGTTGTCCTTCGAACGACCCACTCTTACGGGAGACGCGCATGCCCGGTGACGCCCTCAGCCAAGATCCCGCCGAGCTGAGAAGGAGGATCGACACCAGCAAGGCCCACCCGGCCCGCGTCTACGACGTCTTCCTCGGCGGCAAGGACAACTACCCCGTCGACCGCGAGGCCGCCGCCGCCGCGCTCGCCGCCAACCCGCGCGGGTACCTCGACGTACGGCACAACCGGGACTTCATGCGCCGCGCCGTGACCCGGCTGTCGCAGGAACACGGGGTGCGCCAGTTCCTCGACATCGGCACCGGGCTGCCCACCGCGGAGAACGTGCACCAGATCGCCCAGGGCATCGAGCCCGAGTCGCGGATCGTCTACGTCGACAACGACCCGGTGGTCCTCGCGCACGCCCGCGCGCTGCTCACCAGCAGCCCCGAGGGCCGTACCGACTACATCGACGCCGACCTGCGCAGCCCGGCCGGCATCCTCGAACAGGCCGCCAAGACCCTCGACTTCAACGAGCCGATCGCCCTGCTGCTGGTGGCGATCCTGCACTTCGTCGAGGACGAGGAGGCGTACCCGTTGGTGCGCGAGCTGGTGGATGTGCTGCCGTCCGGCAGCCATCTGGTGCTCAGCCACCTCACCGACGAGATGCACCCGATCCCGGCCCGCGCGGTGCAACGGACGTACACGGAGCGGGGGTTCACCTTCGTGTTCCGTTCCAAGGACGAGGTCGAGCGGTTGTTCACCGAGACCCCGGGCATCACCCTGGACGAGCCCGGTGTGGTCCCGGCCCACAAGTGGCACCCCGGTCCGGCGCCCGCCCCGCCGGTGGTGGAGCAGGCGTACTTCGAGAGCCTCGACGACATCGAGAAGATCACCTACCGGGACATCAACGATGTGACGGACGACGACATCAACGTGTACGGGGCGACCGGCAAGAAGGCCTGAGCACGGTCGGGGCCGGGGCGACGCAGGTAGGGGGCGGGGCCGGGCGCGTGTCCGGATCGCGGAAACCCGCTTGTAGGCGGCACCTACATTCCTAGGCTGTCCGGCATGACCGTCATCGAGCCCGCGCCGGCCTCCGCCCTCGCCCCTGTCCCCGCCGCCCTGCCGCCGCTCGCCGCGCGCGCCCGTGCGATCGGCGGTTCGCCGGTGCGGGACATCCTCGCCGTCACCGCCCGCCCCGAGGTGATCAACTTCGCGGGCGGGCTCCCGGCACCCGAGCTCTTCGACGCGACCGGCATCGCGGCCGCGTACCAGGCGGTGCTCGCCGAGACGCCCGCGCGGGCGCTGCAGTACGCGACGACCGAGGGCGAGCCGGTGCTCCGTACCGCCCTCGCCGCGCGGACCTCCGCCCGCGGGCTGCCCACCGGCCCCGACGACCTCCTCGTCACCACCGGATCGCAGCAGGCGCTGTCACTGCTCGCGACCGCGCTGCTGGAACCGGGGGACGTCGTCCTCGTCGAAAGTCCCTGTTATCTGGCGGCACTTCAGGTCTTCGCGTTCGCCGGCGCGCGGGTCGTCGCCGTGCCGGGGGACGGGGACGGGGTCGATCCCGGGGCGCTGGACGAACTCGTCGTCCGGGAGCGGCCCAAGCTGCTCTACACCGTGCCGACGTTCCAGAACCCCACCGGCCGCACCATGCCCGCCGACCGCCGGGCCGCCGTCGCCGCGGTCGCCGCGCGGCGCGGGCTGTGGATCGTGGAGGACGATCCGTACGGCGAACTGCGCTTCGAGGGCGAGCGGTTGCCGTGGATCGCGGCTCAGGGGGGCGCGGCGGACCGTACGGTGCTGCTCGGCTCCTTCTCCAAGGTGATGGCCCCCGGGTTGCGCCTGGGCTGGCTGCGCGCGCCGGCCGAGCTGCTGCGGGCCTGCGTCGTCGCCAAACAGGCCGCCGACCTGCACACCCCGACCGTCAACCAGCTTGCCGCCGCACGGTACTTGGCGGACAACGACCTCGACGCGCATGTGGCGCGGGTCGCGGCCGTGTACCGGGAGCGGCGCGACGCCATGCTCGGGGGGCTTGCCAACTCGCTCCCCGAGGGGTCCAGTTGGGAGCGACCCGAGGGCGGCATGTTCCTGTGGGCGCGGCTTCCGGAGTCGTACGACACGACGGAACTGGTGTCACGTGTGCTGCGACAGGACGTGGCCTACGTGCCGGGTGCCCCCTTCTACGCCGGGGAGCCCGACCGTTCGACGATGCGGCTGTGCTTCGTGACGCAGACGCCGGGGGAGATCCGGGAGGGGCTCAGGAGGCTGGGGGAAGGGCTGGGGACAAAACCCTGAACCCCCTTGTTAACCGGTCGAGTTGCCCTCTGGAATACTTGATCACGCAAGTATAGAGTTGATCGTCACAGCGCTGCTGATGTCATCACCCTCTGGAAGGAAGTGCCATGGCACCGGTGCTCGTCGGGCGTGAGGGTCTGCTGGCGGGAGAGCGCATCCCGATCGTCGACACGCGTGTCACCTTCGGACGCAACGCGGGGAACACGGTCGTCATCGCCAGCCCGAGCGTCTCGCGTTTCCACGCGGAGATCGTCTTCGACCAGGACGAGGGCTACGTCCTGCGGGACTGCGGCAGCAGCAACGGCACACAGGTCAACGGGGAGGAGGTGGAGGCCCGGGTGCTGCAGCCCGGTGACGAGATCACCATCGGGGAACAGGAGTTCCGCTTCGAGGTCGCCGACGCCATGCAGACCCTCATGGCGCTCAACCTGCCCCGCTCCGTGACCCACCCGGAGGAGAGCGAAGACGGTTCCCTGCTGCGGGTCACCGTCGTCGGCGGGGGTCCCGTCGGTCTGTCCATGGCCCTGCTCCTTGAACACTTCCTCGGCACCCAGGTGAAGATCACCGTCTACGAGGGCCGGTGGCGCAAGGACGGCCGCAGCGTCGTCTGGAAGAGCGAGGCGGAGGGCAATGTGCGGCGCCAGCAGGTGGTGACCGTGCAGAGCCGGCAGTACCTCGCGTGGCCGCAGTACGTCCAGGAGCGGCTCTTCGACCCCGAGCACTACACCGAGATGTGGCCGTCCGGCCCGGACTCGATCGGCGACCACCATCCGCGCAACATGCGGATCGCCTACATCGAGGACCGGCTGCTGGAGCTGGCGAACGAGAAGCGGGCCCGAATACGGCTCATACCGGCCAAGTTCGACCCGGCGGAACAGCGCGACGAACTCGCCTCGCAGCACGTGCTCGCCATCTGCGACGGTGGCCGGTCGCGCACCCGGGACCACTTCGCGGCCCGGTTCGGCAAGGCCGACGAGTCCATCTACTCCCTCGACGGTGTCCATCTGCGGGACGTGGTCCTCGGGTTGAGGGTGAAGTCGGAACTGCCCGACCCCATGGCGATCGTGCTGACGGTCGCTCAGAACCGGTTCCTGCTCAACTCGTTGCGCGGCGAGGGCTTCCTCAACATGCGGCTGACCGACGCCGAGTTGACGGAGGTCATCGGCATCGACCCGGTCCGCCGCGTCTTCGAGGAGTGCATCGCCTCCCGGCCGTGCCTGATGAACCGCGACGAGCACGGCGACTTCCAGTGCGCCACCCACGGCACGCTGTTCCTGCCCGCGCTCATCAAGGGATCGCCTTTATGGAAGCGCGTGCACGAGGGCCTACGGCTCTTCGACGTCCAGTCCCAGGACTTGTCCGCGGTCACCAGTTTCCGCCTGGACATGGTGCAACGCCCGCGGTTCTCGGCCGAGTTGCTGCCTCCGACCGTCAACTCGCCCGGCACCTACGGCTTTCTCCTCGGCGACGCGGCCAACGCGATCCACTTCTGGCCGGGCCGAGGCCTCAACAGCGGTCTCGCGTCGGCGATCTCACTCGCCCGCTCCCTCAACAGCGCCTGGAACGGCCGCCCCTTCCGGGACGCGGACTTCCTACGGCACGAAGCCGCGATGTCGATGCTCCAGTACCGGCACAAGAGCCGCGCCTGGAAGGCGATGGTCACCACCGACGACCAGGGCGTCACCTGGGCCATCAAGGACATCATCGACCACGGCATCGACGGCATCGCTGAGGAACCCGACCGTGAGGCGGACACCGCGACGCTGCTGGCGCGCATGGCGGCGATCCGCGACAGGCTCGCGTCCCGGTTGGCGGGCATGCCGGACGACGAGGCGATTCTGGAACGCCTCCAGACCCTTGAGTCCAGGACCCTGCGCATGCTCGTCCTCAGCGGCGCGTGGGACACCCTGACGATGGGCGGCGAGGAGGTCGACATCGACATCTTCTACGGCCAGGACTCGACGGCGGCGGCCGCGGCGGTGGAGGCGTTGGAGTCGGCGACGCAGCAGTGAGCTGCAGAGGGGCGCGGCGGGTGATTCCGTAGGGTGGGGGCATGGCTGACAGCGGTGCCTTCGACCTGGACCAGTACCTCGCGCACATGGGTTGGGAGGGCGAGCGGCGGGCCGACGTGGGGACGCTGCGGGGCGTGCACCTCGCGCACCTGCGGGGCATCCCGTTCGAGAACCTGGACGCGCTCCGGCGTACGGCCCCCTCGCTCGAACTGCCGGACCTGATGGCCAAGTTGGTGCACAGCCGGCGCGGTGGCTACTGCTACGAGCACAACACACTGCTCGCCACCGCGCTCAGGGCACTGGGCTTCGGGGTGACCCTGCTGGCGGCACGGGTGATCGTGGGCGCGGACCGCGTCGAGAGCCGCCCGCGCACCCACATGGCGCTCCTCGTGGAGGTGCCGGGCGACCCGCAGCCGTATCTGGCCGACGTCGGGTTCGGGGCGATCGGGGGGCTGTTGGAGCCGGTACCGGTGGTGGTCGGCGAGGAGTTCGAGGACGCGGGGCGCCGACACCGGTTCGTCCGGGTGCCGCACCGAGGACCGCTGGAACTCCTGGTCCTCCAGGCGTACGGCCGGGACAAGGCCGGGGAGGCGGACGGCGGTTCCTGGCAGCCGCAGTACGCCTTCACCCTGGAGCCCTTCGAGCACGTGGACTTCGAGGTCGTCAACTGGCACATCGCCACGAACCCGCGCTCCCCGTTCACCCAGCGCCTCTTCGTCCAGCGCGTCACCCCTGAACGCCATCTCCTGCTCCACGGACGCGTGTTGACCGAGACGCGGGACGACGGCCGGGTGAGCGAGCGGGAGTTGACGGACGAGGGGGAGGCGCGGCGGGTGCTGGACGAGGAGTTCGGGATCGAGGCGCCGGAGGGGATGAAGCTCCTGAGCTGATCCGGGCCGAGTGTGCTCGACGGGTCAGTCCCACCAGAAGGACCACACCTGCTGGTTGAGGACTTCGTGCTGGGCGTACGCGCGCAGGGTCTCGTGATGGCCCTGGGTGATGTTGTCGGGGCAGAAGGCGAAGTGCTCGGCGGCGATCGCCTCGGCCTCCTCCTGGGTGGCAGGCGGGGCCGCGACCGACAGCACCAACTGGTCGGCGGTGAGGGCGACGACCCGTATGCCGAAGCGGTCCTCCCAGGAGCGCAGGACGGCGCAGAGCCGGGCCACGTCCCCCTCGTAGTTGATCTGGCCGGTCCAGCCGATCGCCGCCGGGATGTCGGCGCTGCGGCGGGCCGGTACGAGGGCGAGGTGCGGGTCCTTGAGCCAAGTGCCGCTCTCGGCAAGGGAGTCGGCGATCTCGGCGGCGCGGGCGTCGGGGTCGACGGTCTGCTCCTGCCCGCGTTCCGTGGCGGGCGCGAGCCCCGGCCACTCGGGGCCGTACGGGGCGATCATCTCGTCGTACGTGGCCTGCTCGGGGAAGTTCTCGGCGAAGGAGTCCGTGCTGGGATGGTCGGCGTCCGGGGCGAGTTCGTCGCCCGCGTACTCCTCCCAGAAGTCCTCCAGGACCTCTTCGGCGTCGTGGTCCCCGGGGTACGAGGCCTCGTCGGGCAGCAACTGCCATTCGTCCAGGCCGCCTTGGTCGCCGCCCAGGTCCAACAGCACCGGGAGCAGCCCGGCGGCCCGGCGCGCGGGCTGGAGGGCGTCGTAGTCCCCGGGCCTCGCCGGCTCGTCCGCACACCACAACAGTGGTTCGTCCGCCGGGCCTTCGGCGGTCACGTCGATCAGACTCCCGGCGGGGAGTTCAAGCCCGAGCGAGCTGCCGCTCGGGTCGGCCGCCAGGGTCGGCAGCGGGTTGGGAAGGGTCGCCATGCCGGAAACTGTAGAGGCGGGCACTGACAGTGGAGGGATGGGCATGAGTCTCGGGATATACGTCCTGGATCGCCGGGGGCGAGAGATCACGCATATCTCGGCCGACCGCGAGGAGTCGTTCCGGCTTCTCTGTCAGGCGGGGCCTTGGGAGAGCCTCCGTCGAGGGGTCATGACCCATGGGGAGACCACCTTCAACCGTATCCAACTCATGCGCTTGGTCGAGCTGTCCAAGGTCGCGATGACGGAGAGTTCGTACCTGCACCTGACCGGCGGCTGATGGGCGGCGAACTCAAGGTTGAGGGGGTCGGCCAGTACGTGACTGTCTCGCTCGGCGGGTGACCTACTGGCGGAAGTGTGACAGTTTGGCGCGGAGTGTCACACTTCTGGGGGGACCCTCCTGGTGGGGGGAAGGTCCCCGGGCATCGCTCGACGTGGACTCGTCGACTACCGGCCGGTGGTGAACGCCGCCCAGGCGGTGGGCGAGACGGTGAGCGTGGGGCCGCTGGCTGCCGGGTTCTTGGAGTCGCGGATGTGGATGGTGTGGGGGCAGGCGGCGACCTCGACGCACTGGCCGCCCTCGTCGCCGCTGTAGCTGGACTTCCGCCAGGCGTACGCGACTTCGAGGCAGGCGCCGCCCTCGTCGCTGCTGTAGCTCGACTTGAACCACTCAAGTGCGGTGCTCATTGATCTCCTAGCAGACGGTCCAGCAGGCCCCTGGACTCCTGGGGTGACAGGGCCTGTGACCGCAGCATCGCATATTTGCGCGCCAGGATGGACACCTCATCCAGGTCGGAAACCCACTGGCTGCCGCGCTGGCCTTCGGCGTACGCCAGGTGCTGATGGTCCGGTGTCTCCAAGAGAATGAACGGGCCTGCCAGGCCTGCATGCGATGAGGCATTCATCGGCAGGAACTGGAGTGAGAGGCCTGGGAGTTCGGCGCATTCACGGAGAAACCGGAGCTGGTCGCGGCGTACCTTTGGGCCGCCGATGCCGAGATGCAGCACCGGCTCCCAGACGACGAAGCTCATCGTCGGCGGATTCTTGCGCTGCAGGATCTCCTGCCGCTCGACACGGCCCGCGAGCTTGGCGGCGATCTCGTCCTCGTCGTAGGCCGGAATGCGTTCAGTCAGCACGGCCCGGGCGTACTCCTCGGTCTGGAGCAGACCAGGAAGTACGGCGTTGTCGTACCAGGAAAGGGAGATGGCCTCCCGCTCATGCAGCATGTACTCCTCGGCGTAGAGCGGGAATTGGTCGATCTCCGGCAGATTGTCGACGCCCGCCTCGAACGTCCCCTTCGTGTCGAGGATCCTGTCCAGCGACCTCGCGAGCGGGACCATCAACCGCCGCCTGCCCTGCTCGATCGACGCGATGGTCTCCTCGTCGACCATCGCCAACTCGGAGAGCTGCCGTTGGGTGTAACCGGCCGCCATGCGGGCCGCCTTGACCTGTGCGCCCAGCATCCGCATCGTCGAGCGGTTCTTCTTGGAGTTCATGCTGTGGTGCTCCCCACATCCACCCGTTCCGGACCTCGCACGAACCCGTACTCCACCCGTACAAAAACGGATCCAGGGCTCACGCCCTGTCAACAGTAGTGACGCTACGCAACTCTTGTCCCGTGAACCTGAGTGAGAAGTTCTTCCGGCGCGAACGCCGGTCCGTTCCCGCCGCGAGGCAGTTCGCTCACGCGTATCTGGCGGAGTGGGGACTCGCCGGGACCGAGCGCGGCGCCGATGTGCTGCTGTGCGTCAGCGAGTTGGCGACCAACGCGCTGGTGCACGGGGTGCCGCCGGGGCGCCAGTTCCGGCTGTTGCTGCGCTGCGACGGCTATTCGCTGCGGGTCGAGGTGCACGACAGCGGGGGCGGTGTCCCGCGCCTCGACACCCACCCCGACGCCACCGACGAGGGCGGACGCGGGCTGCTGCTCGTGTCGGCGCTCGCCGACAAGTGGGGCGTGGGGGAACGGGGCTTCGGGAAGGTGGTGTGGGCGGAGTTCGGGTGCGAGGGCGGCGCGTTTTCAGCCTGTGGAACGCAGCGGTCGTTGTCACAATGAGTGGCCCGTCGCTGCATCCGTGAACGCCAACGTATCCATGGAGCCGACCATGCGTAGACCCGCCGTCCTGCTGGCCGTTGCCGCCGCCCTGAGCGTCCCGTTGACGGCACCGGCCGCCACCGCCTCGGCCGATGCCCCGATCACCGAGGTCGTCTGCCAGGACCTGTCCGCGTTTCCGCAGTACATCCGCCACATATACCTCAGTGCGGACAATCCCACGGCCGTCAGGGACTTCGACGAGCACCCGGTGTACCTCGACTGCTACGAGTGGTCGGGTTCGACTCCGGCCACGGTCTCGTACACCATCAGCTACGTCATGAACGGGCTGGACCATCCCGACGGAGCGACAGACATCCTCACCATGGGGCACGGTTTCGCGTGGACCCCCGCCATGCCGGGCTATGTCTACCGGGCCAGTTTCACGCTGGTTCCCTGACGCCCTACTTCCCCAACTTCCTCCGCACCCGCCGTACTTGACGGTTGTCCGCCACCGAGTCCAGGAGCCGTCGACCACCCCCGGCCTCGTACGCGGGACCCTCCAGCCGTAGCACCGTGCCGTCGCGGACGACCGCGTACGCGAGCGGGCCGGCCGTCTTCGGGAGGGCTACCGGGTGGCGGCCGGAGGGGAGCTTCAGGCGGGCGGGGAGGCGGAGTTGGGCTGTGGCGGCGTTGGGGGTGGGGTGCAACTCGGCGTTCACCGCGAGCGTCGCCACGGTGACCTTCACGCGTGCCGGGGCGGCGTCCGCTGTCGCCGCCACGTACGGCAGGGGGAGTGAACTCCCCTCACCCCGCTCGGAGTTGGTCGCGGCGACCGCGGCCGTGTCAGGGCCGAGCTTGCGTTGACGCTGGTCCACGTCCAGGGCCAGTTGACCCTTGACCGTCCAGTACGGCAGCGCGAGCCGGCCACCCGTCAGTGCCGGACCCGCCGCCGGGCCGTCGCCCGTCACGCGTACCAGCCGGTCCACGCCCAGCAGTTGGACGTACGCCCACACGTCGTGCACGCCCCGCTCCAACGGGCGCCCGCCCGCCAGCCGTTCGGGGTCCAGGGACAGTCGCCCGGAGGCGATCACCTGCGAACGGCCGTCCCCGAGGGGCTTCAGCCGTACTTCCAGGTCGCCCTCCGGGTACCACCAGTCCTCGCGGTCCCGGTCCTTCACCACCAGTTCCGCGTACGCCAGCCGGAAGGGGTCGGGGACCTCCCAGCCGTCCTCCGTTCCCGGGACGCCGGCCAGCAACTCCGGGTCCAGGTACTGCTTTCCGTCCCGTTCGACGAGGACGAGAGGCTCGCCGTCGCCGCGGAGGAGATCGAGTGTCACGTCGGCGACCAGGCGGCCGTCCTCCCAGCGCAGGTCGCCGATCTCGCTGCGGGCCTTGACCTCGCGGATGCGTTCGGCGAGCGTCACCGCGCCGTCGAAGTCGCCGGCTTCCAGGAGCGTGGCACGCAGGCGGGACACCGGGGGCAGGCCCTCCCGTACGGCCGCCGGGAACTCCTCCAGGGCCACTTCCCTCGCCGCCTCGAAACGCTGACGCTGCTCGGCCGGGTCCTCGCGCAGGATCTCCGGCTCACGCGTGCGGGAGAGGATCTCCACGTGGTAGAGGCGGTGGAGGAGGCGGTTCTGGAGTGCGTCGATGTCGTCGGACGCGGGCGTGCCGTCCTTGATCTGGCGGACGATCGTGCGGGTGTTGGACCAGAAACCGTGGCGCGGGTTGAAACGGTGCTGGGTGTTGTTGCCGCCGTCGTCCCGCTTCATCCAGTAGTAGACGGGATAGTCGGCGAGGATGGCGATCCGCTCCGCCTTCAGATAGGCGGCGCTGACAAAGGCCAGGTCCTCCAGAATCCACGGCCCCTCGGGGAAGCGGAGCCCGTGTTCCTCGACGAATGCCCGCCGGAACATCTTGTGCGGGGACATGCTCTGCGTCAGCTCGTCGTTCTCGATCGTGCAGGCGTCCACCGTGTGCCGGAACAGTCGCCGGGGCCGCACCATCGTGCTGGACATCTTGCCGAGGACCACGTCGGCGTTGTTCCGCTTCGCGTGCTCGTACAGCCGCTCCAGGGCCTCGGGCCCGAGCGTGTCGTCGTGGTCGACGAACTGGATGTACTCGCCGTTGGCGTGCTTCATGCCGAGGTTGCGGGGTGCGCCCGGCCAGCCCGAGTTCGGCTGGGTGTGGACCTGGACGTTCGGGTGCCCGGCGGCGATCTTCTCCAGGCGGCTCAGGGTGTCGTCGGTCGAGCCGTCGTCGACGTAGATGACCTCGTACTCGTCGGCGGGCAGGCTCTGCCCCAGCAGCGACGGCGCGCACTCGTCGACGTACTTCCCGGTGTTGTAGACGGGGACGATCACGCTGACTTTGACTCTCGGCATTCAAGGACCCTACACAGCTACGTCACGCGCCCGTCAAAGCATTCCCGCTTGCCGCCCACCGCGGGCTGGAAACACGCCCGGACCACAGTCCCCGGCGCCGTCACCGCCATCAACGTGTAGACATACGACTCCGCGTCCACGGCGTTCCCCACCTCCGCCCCGTGCACCGCCCCCGCCCGCCCCGGCACGCTCAGCTCGATCCGGAGGCCGATCCGGCCGCCCCACGTCCGCGCCCAGGTCGTCCCGCACTCCCTGCTGTGCCGCAGCTCCATCCACGCCCCGGTGGCCGTCCGATGCTGGGCGACGGTGTCCGGCTGGGCGGCGCAGCGCATGCCTATCGGGCTCTTGCCCTCGCAGGCCGAGCCATGGCAGCCCGGGCCGATGGGCGTGGCCGTGGTCGCGGCCGTCGGGAACAGGGGCTCGGACGAACGGGAGTCGGGGAGCAGCAACAGGGCGATCGCTACGGCGGTCACGGCCACCGCGCACACGGAGGCGAGCACCGCGAGGGTGGCCACGGTTCGGTGCTCCGGGACCGGCGGGTGCTCCGGGACCGGGGAGACGGCCGGCGGGGAAGCGACCTGCGACGGGGAGGTGCCCGGAGCGAGCGTTGCCGCCGCCCGTCCACCCGTCACCGCCTGCCCACCAGTCACCCCCCGCCCGCTCCCCTCCGCCTCCGCGAGCTCCCACAGCGCCACACACCGCCCCACCGGCTCCCCCGCGAGTCGGCACAACTCCTCCACCGCCTCCCTCGGGGGCAACGTCTTGCCGTTGAGATAGCGCTCCCACGACGACTTGCTGTACGGCGTCTTCGCGGCGAGGCCCGCCAGGCTCAGACCGGTGGCGGCCCTCAACTCCCGCATCGCGGCGGCCAGTTGGTTCATCCCCGGAGGGCCTTCCAGGTGTGCGGGCCGACCATGCCGTCCACGACAAGGCCGGACCGCTTCTGGAACTCCTTGACCGCGTGTTCCGTCAGCGGGCCGAAGATCCCGTCGATGCCGCCCGGCGAGATCCCCGTCCTGCGCAACAGACACTGCGCCTCGGCGACATCCGGCCCGGCGTTGCCCACGGCCAGATTCTCCTGCTGGGTACGGCTGTTGCCCGCGTACCAGCGGCCGTCGATCCGCTGCACCCGGCAGGGGTACGGCGACGCGGCCGTCGGCGCGGCGAGCGGGGCCGTCGATCGGGTCGTAGTCGTAGGGCTGCCGCTGTTGTCGTCGTTCATGATGCGGATCGTCACCAGCACCGCCGAGGAGACCGCCAGCACGAGGGTCACCGAGCCAGCCACGAGCGCGATGCGCAGGGCGCGCCGTTCGGGGGAACGGGGGGCCGGCCCCGGCGACGACAACGGGCCTGCCGCCGGGGCCCGTTCGGGCGTGGCGGTCCAGCCCTCCGCCGCCACCTCCCGCAGCGCCAGCAGGCGGGTCGGGTCCTCGCCGCAGGTCCGGGCGAGGGCCTCCACCGCCTCCACGGGCGGCAGTGAACGGGCGCCCAGATACCGCTCCCAGGACTTCGCGCTGTAGCCCGTCCTCGCCGCCAACTGCCGGATACTCAGGCCGCTGTGGTCCTTCAGCCGGCGCAGGCGCACCACCAACTGCCGTACCCGCGGATCGAGTTCAGCGGGCAGCACTTTCCAACGCGACATGTGTTCCCCCCACTTCGCGTTCAGGGTCCGGGGTCAGCGGTCCCTGCCGCGTCGCATTCTGCATCACTGACACCGCATCGCACGGCTATCCGGTTCCAGGGCGTGAAGGGAATCGGCCATGGTCCGCTACGGGCCGCCCGTCGTCCCGTCCCGTCGTCCCGGCTGTCGGTGTCTCCGCGGGTCAGGGGTAGTGGCGTCCCGTCGAGACGTCACTTGCGCGCCGACTGTGGCGGGGCGGCGCGAGCGGGCCGCAGTCTCGTTCCAGCACGACGACAGCACGACGACGTTACGACGATCGACTACCTGAAACGACTACCTGAAAGAGGAACGCATGCGACCGAATGCCGTGGCCAGGACCCTCGTCAGCCTCACCGCCGTCGCCGGTATCGCGGTCGGGGGCGTCGCGTTCGCCGCCCCCAGTTTCGCCGCGCCGGCCGCCTCCGTACAGGCCTCCGACGTCTCGATCCAGGCGGTGCAGAACTTCGGCCTCTCCACCGCCGAGGCGAAGAAGGTGCAGAACTGGCTGCACACGTACTGGGGTTACACCGACACCATCGACGGGCAGCTCGGCCCGAACAGCTGGAAGGCGTTCCAGCGCAACCTCAAGACCTACTGGGGCTACACCGGCGCCATCGACGGCGACCCCGGCGTCAACACCATCAAGGCGCTCCAGCGGCTGCTGCAGAACTGGGGCTACACCGGCGCGATCGACGGCGACGCCGGCTCCGGCACCAGGGCGGCGTTCAAGAACTTCGCCAACGGCATCTGAGCCAACGGCAGCTGAAAAAGCCGTTGTTGACTGCCGCGGGCTGCCCCTCACGGGGGAGGGACAGCCCGCGGTTCGGCGTTCTCGTTAACGTGGAGGGTGTCGACGACCGAGGGGGACGGGTATGGCAGACGGGCCGCTGCTCGCACAGCTGCATTTCGGGCGTGAGGATGCCGAACGGGACGTGCAGGACGGCCTGTTGCTGCGCGGCGGGTTTCTGCCCAACGCCGCGTACCGGGGCGCGCTCAGCGGGCGCAAGATGCTGATCATCGGGCGCAAGGGATCCGGCAAGAGCGCCATCTGCATGCAGCTCAAGGCCGACGGCACCGGCCATTACGCCGGGACCGAGCTGATCCCCCCGGACGAGACCGCGGGTGAGGAGATCCGGCGGTTCGAGTTGCAGGGGCTGCCCGGGGACTCGGCGAAGGCGCTGATCTGGCGGTACCTCTTCGCCGTATACGCGGCCCGGCATCTGGTGGCACACGCGAAGGACGCGCACGGGCGCAGGCCCGACTCGGTGAAGGCGCTGGCGCGGTTCCTGAAGCAGAACGGCGAGTCGGCGGACGGACGGTTCGGGGACCGGCTCGCGCAGGCCGCCAGGGGGTTGCAGACCTCGCTGTCGCTGGAGGCGTTCGGGTTCAAGGCGGGACTGGGTCTCGCGCAGGCGCCGTTGTCCGAAGGGGCGCAGGCCGCCCGGCAGTTGGACGTCGTCGAGCAGGGCGTGGCACAGGCCTTCGCCGACCTGGACTGCGGCGCGGAGCACGGACCTCTGCTGCTCATGGTCGACCAACTGGAACTGGTGTGGTCGGCCGAGACGGACAGCAACTCCATGGTGATCGGACTGCTGTTGGCCGCGAAGCACGCGTCGGGTCTCTACGGCTCCGCGGTACGCGTCCTGCTGTTCCTGCGCGCCGACATCTACGACTCACTGCACTTCGGGGAGGGCGACAAGTTCCGCGGCGACGAACTGCGGATCACCTGGACCGAACAGGCGTTGCGCGACCTGGCGTTGGCGCGGGCGCGGGCGTCGGCCGGGGCGGAGTTGACGGCCGGGGTGCTGTGGGGAGACCTGTTCCCGGCGGCAGTCGAGGGCGAGGAGACCGCCACCTACCTCTTCCGGCGCTGCCTGCCACGTCCCCGGGACGCGATCCAGTTCCTCAACCTTTGCCAGGAGACAGCCTCGTTGATCCACGGCCGGGACCGGATCACGGAGGCGGACGTCGTCCAGGCGGGGCGCCAGTTCTCCGACTGGAAGCTGAAGGACCTGGCGCTGGAGTACCTGGTCGCGCACCCTTTCCTCAAGCATCTGTTTCCGCTGTTCCAGAACACGGGGTACGTGGTGACCCGGGCCGTCCTCGCGACCCGCTTCGAGGCGGCGGCGGAGTCGCTGCACCGGCTTTTCCCCGCGTACGCCGACGCGTTGACGGTCCCCGGGGTCATCGACGTCCTCTACGCGGTGGGTTTCCTCGGGGTGCGCCGTGGCAACGACGTCGTGTTCGCCGGGGGCGACGACCTGCCCGCGCAGTTCCACGAGACGGAGTTCCACGTCCACCCCTGCTTCCGCGCGGCACTCGGCGCCACCAGCGCGATCGACCTGCGGCACTTCGAGGTCGCCGCGGCGGCCGGCCGTGCCCTCCAGGGCAGCTTCCAGGGCGCCAACGACCTGAGCTACGTGTCCGCACCCACCCGCGACCACCGCCTCGTCCAGGAACTCCGCCGCTCCTGCCACTCGATCCTCGCCCAGACCAGCCGGGCGGTGAGCCTGGCACAGGGCGCCCAGGACGAGATCACCCAGCAGATCACCCGCGTCCTCGACGAGGTCAACGCCCTGCCGTCGGGCGCCACTTCGCCCTACGACCTGGAGGACCGGGTTCTGACCACCGCCCACTACTTCGACACGCTCGCCGCGCAACTCCTCGCCAACGGGCTGGACGACACCACCGGCGCGGGGGATGTCGTACGCCGCGTGCAGGAGGAAGCGCGGCGGCTACGGCGGCAGGCGGGCGGCTCGTACGGCAGCTCGGGCAACTCGTCGGGGCTCTGAAGGCGCGTGGCGTAGAGCCGAGGGCGGGCAGACCGGGCAGACCGGGCTGCCCGCCGAACCGGCGTAGGGGTCAGAGCTTGTCGGGTGTCCTGATGCCCAGCAGCGCCATGCCCCGCTGCAACGTCCGAGCCGTCAAGTCCACCAGGAACAGGCGGTTTTCGACGACCTCCGGCGCGTTGTCCGGGGACAGTACGTGGCACTGGTCGTAGAACGTCGTGAGCGTGGACGCCAGTTGGTACAGGTACGCCGTCAGTTTGTGCGGGGCGTACTCCTTGGCCGCGTCCGCGATCACCTCGCTGAACTGGTCCAGGTGCAGGCCCAACGCCCGCTCCGCCGGGGCCAGTTCGAGCTCCGGGTGGGCCAGGGGGTGGGCCTCGCCGGCCTTGCGGAGGATCGACTGGATGCGGGCGTACGCGTACTGGAGGTACACGGCCGTGTCGCCGTTCAGGGAGACCATCTGGTCCAGGTCGAACTTGTAGTCCCGGACGGCGGAGGTGGACAGGTCGGCGTACTTCACCGCGCCGATGCCTACGTACCGGCCGTTGTCGACGATCTCCTGCTCGGTCAGGCCCACCTTCTCGGCCTTGTCCCGTACGACCGCGGTCGCCCGCTGGACCGCCTCGTCGAGGAGGTCCTCCAGCTTCACCGACACGCCCTCACGCGTCTTGAACGGCTTGCCGTCCTTGCCGAGGATCGTGCCGAAGGCCAACTGGTACGCCGTCACGTCGTCGTTCAGCCAGCCCATCCGGCGGGCGGTCTCGAAGACCATCTTGAAGTGCAGGGACTGGCGGACGTCGACGACGTAGAGGAGGCTCGTCGCCTTGAGGTTGAAGACCCTGTCCCTGATCGCGGACAGGTCCGTCGCCGCGTAGCCGTAGCCGCCGTCGGACTTGCGGACGATCAGGGGGACCCGGTTGCCGTCCGGGCCCTTGATGTCGTCGAAGAACACGCACAGCGCGCCGTCCGAGATCTCCGCGACGCCGGACTCCTCCAGCAGGCGGCACGTCTCGTCCAGCATGTCGTTGTAACCCGACTCGCCGACGATGTCCGCGTCCCGGATCTCCATGTCCAGCTTCTCGAAGACGGAGAAGAAGTAGATCTTCGACTCGTCCACGAACTTCTGCCAGGCGGCGAGGGTCTGCGGCTCGCCCGCCTGGAGGTCCACCACCCGGCGGCGCGCCCGCGTCTTGAACTCCTCGTCGGAGTCGAAGAGTTTGCGCGCGGCCTTGTAGAGGCGGTCGAGGTTCGACATCGCCTCCTCGCCGGTGACGTTCGCGCCGGCGTGGTCCAACTCGCCCGGGTGCTCGTCCAGATACTGGATCAGCATGCCGAACTGGGTTCCCCAGTCGCCGATGTGGTGCCGCCGGACCACCGACTCGCCGGTGAACTCCAGGAGTTGGACGACCGCGTCGCCGATCACCGCGGAACGGAGGTGACCGACGTGCATCTCCTTCGCCACGTTCGGCTGGGCGTAGTCGACGACCGTCGTACCCGGGTGCGGGGCGAGGGGCACGCCGAGGCGGGCCGTGTCGTCGGCGTAGCGCGCGGCCAGGGTCTCGGTGATCGCCCGGTCGGTGATCGTCACGTTCAGGAAGCCGGGGCCGGAGACCTCGATGTCCTTGATCACATCACCGGTGACCACGTTCGCCACGACCTGCTTTGCCAGCTCCCGGGGGTTCGCCTTGGCCTTCTTGGCCAGGGCGAGGATGCCGTTCGCCTGGAAGTCCGCACGGTCACTCCGTCGCAGCAGGGGGTCCGCGGCGGCCTCCGGCAGGGTTGCCGAAAGGGCGTTCGCGAGGCGCTGGTGGACTAGGTCGGTGAGCGACGTGACCGAGGTCATGGGGTGGGAGCCGTTCTCCTGGTGGGTTTGGTAGACACGGTCAGTATCCCACGGGGGGTAAAGTGAGTTTTTCGGGTGCGGGCCCGGTGGGGGCTGGTCGCGCAGTTCTCCGAGCCCCTAAGAGGCGGCTGTGCCGCCATCCAAGGCCCAGCCTTGCGCCTCGCTTCAGCCCCGCGTCCCTCGCGCCCCCAGCACTCCTTCACCCCGCGCCCCTGATGCCGTCAGGGGCGCGGGGAACTGCGCGACAAGCCCCACGCACCCGCACCCCGCACACAACCGGATCCACCCACCCCCCCTACCGGCCCCACCCCAACCCCGCCCCACACCACCAGCACCCCACACCCCACCCCCCCGCCCCCAC